>ONQK01000217.1 GCA_900319895.1 uncultured Prevotella sp.
CCGCCGCCATCATTGCCACGGTTTGGACGCATGTATCGGATCATCTGTTGGCTGCGAGAATAGCCGCCGCCGCCACCGCCGCCGATGCCTTGTGCACCTGGCTCAAGAACATCTAGCAAGTACCAACCATTTTCCATGGCATTCCATCCCCAGTCTACATGGACATAGCCATTAGTTGCAAAACCATCTAACACGAAACAGTGTCCACCATTAGGGGAATAACCTGCATAGATAACAGGGCCATAGGAATTCATCTCGTCGCGAATTTCCTGCAACCAATTATTCTTCGTAAAATTGTTGCGGGAAAGCCAGCGAATAGAGTTACTATAGCCAAAATTCTGAACTGCAGGAGCTGGCCAGTCGCTTGGGAAAGCGCCAGAGCCTCCAGTTGCAGGGTCGCCGTATGACATGTGAACGGCATAACCGACGTCACGAAGCAGGCGGCCAATATTGTTGGCTTGTACATCCGTACAACGAGCTCCTGTCTCACGGTTTATACCCGCTGATGTCACGCCGGCTGGCATCTGCGCCCAGTTATAAGCTGCATTTGCATCGCCTGCGCCATCCCAATCTACGCTAAGGCGATTGCCATTCCAGTAGTAACTTGCGCTTCCAGTTGCCTTGTTCGGCCATTTGTGCCAACGCATAACAGTTGCGATTGCCGTTGCCACACAACCAGCAACCGTTTTTACTGTACGGCCATTGGTATAGCGAATGGTTGGAGCATAGGCATTAAACGGCCAGTCCTGCCCCCAGCTAATCGGAGTGCGCAGCCGCGTCCTACGGTCGTTGTCGTATTCGAGCAACGGACTAATATCTATCTGGTATGCGGAAGCCTTGCGGGCGGTCATCTGAGACGGGCGGTCCGGCGCAGTTTCAATAGCCCATTGGATTTGGTTTTCATATTCGTCAAGAATCCATCTGACCCCTGGATTTTTCAGCATCTTTTCCTCGTCCATCGTGCCCTTGTCCGCAAAAGCCAGAATAGGAGTCACACGGTCATCGCCAGATACAATAACATAGCCATTGTCTTCACCACGATTAATAACATAGAGTAAGTTGCCTTCTGCCGTAGCAACAGATTTGCCAGCAGACTTATAGGCAACTTTCAACGATGAAGCCCCTTTTTTTACAGGATGCTTCGCAAAAAACTCACCAGCCAGTTTCAAAGCACTGGCATTGTCTATTGGAGCAGCCATTGCTCCGCAGCATACAAAAAGATATGCCAAAACAGACGTCAAGACCTTTTTCATTTTTAAAATACTTTAAGAGGTTAATAATGTTAGGTGTAAACACCAAATAATTAATAAAAGAATGATTTATTTTTTAATTTTTATTCTCTACACATGTAACTTCGCCTTCTTTAATACTCTTCCTTTTTACCTTCTTATTTTTTATCCTCTATTTTCATCTTTTCTTACCCATCTGACATCATACTCCAATGATTATCTTTTCATAACATCGCAAATATAGGTTTTTTTTTTTGCATAAAAAAATTTTCAAGCGTTTTTTTTCTGTATTTATTATTAGGATACATTAATTAACTAAAATTCACGTTATTGTCTTATATATCAGACACTTGCAACGAATTAGCCCCCTTTTGATTTCAAGAAGATCCTCTACCGACCTCAACCTTTGCAACATCGACGCAATCAATTCCTCTTTTTCCCAAATCATCCATCCTAACACCTACCATCCGCTAATACCAATCCATCCACGAAAAATGTGGGGGAGTGCCCCAACAGGCACTCCCCCACTATTGTCATTTTGTTGAAAGCCGAAGATTATTTCACTTTCATCACTTTCTTACCGTTTTCGATAACGATGCCTTTATAGTTTTCGTTCACACGCTGACCGTTGAGGTTGAAGATGCCAGAAACTTTCGCGTTCTTCGCATCTGTTACGCTCACATTGTCAATGCCTGTCACGCTTTCATCGTCAACTTCAATACCTACGCTCTGATAGAGGTACTTAGACATATCGTTAGACTCGTTGATATTGTAAGAAGGACCCCAAGAAATGCCTTCGTATGTATTGTTGTCATCATACGTTGCATAGTAGTAAGAACTGTATACATAGAACGGTACATAGTCAGAATCTACTTGATAAGTATAGCCGTCATTGCTGAAAGCAATCTTAGCATAGTAATAGTAGCCATTGTACAAGTAAGAAGTTGGATAGGTTACGTCTACATAAGCGTATTGTCCTGCAGCGATGCTGATGTTACCTGTTCCTACCATGTATGAACTTATAGGAGATGTTCCACGGTAGCTGCTTGCGATGAATGCCTTAACCTTACCGTTGAAGCCATTTTTTGAATATACATAGTAACGAACCTTGAATGTGCTGTAATACTTGTAAACTCGTGCATAGTCTGTTCCAATGTACTGGTTGTTCTGATAGAGATAAGCAGTGTACATAGATGCATCACCTCCTGAATATGGGTCTGGGTCTGGCTCATAGCCTCTCTCAATTGTCAATGTTCCAACAACGTCTGTGTTGTAGTTGCTCAAATTGATGTAAGAAGTCTTACCGTTCTTCAGATAAGCCACTTTCAGGTTATAGGTGCCTGCAGAGAGTGAGCTGAATGAAGAGTTCGTGTAGAATGTAATCGTAGCGGTCTGGTCGCGAACGATATTTACATCACCTGAAGAAATCATGGTTGAGCTGTAGCCGCTTGAAGGAACTGCATACAGGTAGAGATAGTCTGAGTAGTTAGCGTCGCCATTGTTCTGGATACGGAATTCAATCTTAGTGCTTGAACCCTGAGTTGCAGTTGCATTTGTTGTCACAGGGATAGCAAGGTTGAAGCCTTGAACTGGCTGCGGATCTGGATCTGGATTAGGATTCTCACCATCAATCAAAGTAACATTACCTGCCGAAGCGTTAATAGCCTTATAGCTGCTACCGTCTGCATAAGCAACGATCAACTCGTAGCTACCAACTTCACGATTTGCGAGGTTCGCATTGAACTGAACAAGCTTTGTACCTCTTGCAGAGATTGTAGCACTTGCTGTAGCTACTACAACAGCCTGGTTTTCACCGCTCTTGCGGAAGCAAAGTGCCAACTGGCCGCTATAAGTACCTGTTTGGTGGTTGTTACCCATTGTTACAGGAATAGACTGGTTGTTAGCCTTGTAAACCTGTGTCTTGGTGCTCTTTGCTGCAATGTAGAGACTTGAGCCAGGAGCAGGTGTTGGATCCGGGTTTGGATCAGGATTCGGATTGTTACCGCGATCAGGAATCATGTTGAGGACGAGCTCCTGACCTGTGCTGTAGCCACCTGAGCCACCACCGATACCTTGTGAGCCCGGCTCCATTACGTCAATTGAATACCAGCCATTCTCACTACCGGTCCAACCCCAGTCAACGTGAACATAACCATTGGTTGCAGTACCGTCAATGTTGAAACAGTGACCACCACCAGAAGAATAACCTGCAAAGACAACAGGACCATTGTCTCTCAATTCTTTCTCAATTGCATCCATCCATTGCTGTTTGGTGTAACGAGAACGTTGTACCCAGCTAATGCCAGATTTGTAACCGAAGTTCTGGACAGCAGGACCGCGCCAGTCGTATACGAAGGCACCACTACCACCAGTGCTGTACGCCATCTTAATTGCATAACCTACGTCACGGAGCAAACGGCCGATGTTGTCTGCCTGAACGTCAGTCACGCGCTGGTTAGTCTCACGGTTAACACCACCAGAAGTAATACCAGCAGGCATCTGTGCCCAGTTATAAGCTGCATTTTCAGAGCCACTACCATCAAAGTTCAAAGACAAAGTCTGACGGTTCCAAGTATAGCTTACCTTACCTTTTGCCTTATTGGGCCACTTGTGCCAACGCATTGCTGTTGAGATACCCGTAGCCACACAACCTGCATAGCAAGATCTGTTGTTCTGCTTAGGTGCATAAGCATTGAACGGCCAAGACTGTCCCCAAGAAATCGGAGTGGCACGTCTGGTCAAACGGTCATTCTCATACGCCAACAGCGGCTGGATGTTAATGGTATAGTTGCTTGCTTTGCGAGCAGTCATCTTGGCTGGTCTGTCAGGTACATTCTGGAGTGCCCAAGTAATCTGGTCTTCATATTCACCAAAGAGCCATCTCATACCAGGGTTATTGCGGATACCGTCGTCAGAGATGCGACCTTCGTCAGAGAATGCCAAAATCGGCATCACGCGGTCGTCTCCTGCAACAATAACAAATCCATTATTTTCTCCCCTGTTGATTACATAGAAAAGGTTGTTCTCCACTGAAGCAGAAGCATTGGACTTCACTGCCACTTTATGAACAACTTTCATTGCTGAAGAACCTTTTGAAGGATTTTTTGCAAAGAATTCTCCTGCCAACTTCAAGGCTGCGCCTTGGTCAATCGGAGCTGCGTAAGCTCCAATGCAGCACGTCATTAAAAGAGATGCTACTAGAGACTTCATTTTTTTCATAATTTATAAAATTAAATTAATAATTAAGTAAAGATTATACATAATAAACATTTATATATATTGTCCTATGATGA
>ONQK01000216.1 GCA_900319895.1 uncultured Prevotella sp.
AACAAAGGGTTTTTCGTATGTTTTTTTCTGAGTATTCATATTCTTATCCTTTCAAATTTTATGTGATGAAAAATCTTATTTGACAAACATTTTCCGAACGCTTCCGTCCTTCATCCGCACGATGTTCACGCCCTTTTGCAACTCGTTTTGACGACGGCCTGCCACATCATAAATGCTCTCGACACGGCGCATTAAGGCCTCTTCAATCGCCTCTTCGATGGCCGTCACCTCGTCGTCGCTTGCTGCGAACACAAACGATTTCGCGCCGCTGCTCGTGTTGCCCTTCGTCCACGTGCCGTGGAACGTTACGCGGTGGGGCGGGAAAATCAAAGTCTCGCCTGCAGCCTTGTAGAACTTCTCGCCTGCGATGTAGTGCAG
Source organism: uncultured Prevotella sp. (assembly GCA_900319895.1). Classification (GTDB taxonomy): domain Bacteria; phylum Bacteroidota; class Bacteroidia; order Bacteroidales; family Bacteroidaceae; genus Prevotella. The sequence goes on from ONQK01000216.1 coordinate 379, forward strand.
GTCAGAATATAGCGGATCGGTTTTTTCGATGGTTTGGTTCACGTAGTAGCCCTTCGCCGTCCAGCCCGTGAGGTTGGTGTTGGAAGAATAGGGTGCGCCTGCCACGCCGTCCCAACCCGTCTCGTCGGGATGCGTCGTGTGGGTGGCGTTCACGGTGATGCCGAAACTGTTGCTGCTGTCGGCCATCGTGAAATCCACGACATTTCCTGAGCCTTTCTGCTTCACGTTGAAGGCAAAGGGCGTATGCGCCGTCACGGTCTGCGTGTCGCGGAAATACATCGTTTCCGTGTGCTCCTCGTCGAGCGTATAGGCTTGAACCTTGTCGTTGGTCGTGAAGTCGTAGGGCAGAATCACCGAGCCGTAGTTGTTCGACATCGTGCGCTGATAAATCGCCTTGTGGGTCTTGAAGTCGCGAGGGAATTCGATATCCACTTTGTCTTCCGAATAATATTCGGGGCAGCGCAGGTCGGTTTCATCGCCATTGTAGGAATATACAACGTTGCGCGTATTGGCCACTGTCTGGCTGCCGTGCGGCAGGTAGATGATTGTAGTCTCAGGAACTCCGTAGAACATACAATCATCATAATCATAAACCGATCGCCTTACCGAAGTAATGGCATCGGTGTCGTCGCTGTCATAAAAATCAATATACCGCAGTTTGGGGCATCGGTCAAAGACCCGTTCCTTGTTGCTGACTGTGGTTACGTTTGCTAAAGAGAAGTCCTTGCCAAAAGTTAGACTGGTAAGATTTGCGCACATATAAAACGCTTGATAAAGTGAGGTGACTTTGTTTGTGTTCCATTTGCTTACGTCCAACGAGGTAAGTGAGTTGCAATTCCAAAACATATTTGAAAGCGTGGTGACTTGGCTTGTGTCCCAATTGCTTACATCCAACGAGGTAAGTTTTACGCAACGTTCAAACGTGCTAGCCATATTTGTTACGTTGCTTGTGTTCCATTTGCTTACATCCAACGAAGTAAGTTTATTCAAACCTTCAAACGTGTCATAAAGTGTGGTGACTTTGCGGGTGTCCCACTTGCTTACATCCAACGAGGTAAGTGCGGAGCAACGCGTAAACGTCATAGCCATATTTGTTACGTTGCTTGTGTTCCACTTGCTTACATCCAACGGGGTCAACTTTCCACAACTTTCAAACGTACAATTAAGCGTGGTGACTTGGCCGATGTTCCAGTTACTTACGTCTCCTATAGTGGTAAGTTCGTGGCACCACCTGAACATGGACTCCATAGTTGTGACGTTGCTGGTGTCCCAATTTCTCAAGTCTCCTACAGAGGCGAGTTCGTAACAACCAGAAAACGTTAGATACATATTGGTGACTTTACCGGTCTTCCATCCGCTTACATTCAACGACGGAAGATTGCGGCAACCTTCAAATGTACGTTGAAGCGTGGTGACATTGCCTGTATCCCAATTGCTTACATCTAACGAAATCAGAGCGAGACAACCTGCAAACGTCGATATAAGCGTGGTAACATTGCCTGTGTCCCAAGTGCTTACATCCAATGAGGTAAGTTTGTTGCAATACCCAAATGTACTAGAAAGCGTAGTGACCTTACTGGTGTTCCAATTGCTTAAATCCAATGAGGTCAACTCGTCGCAATCATAAAATGTAGAAGCCAAATTTGTGACTTTGCTTGTGTTCCAAGCGTTTATGTCCAACGCGGCAAGTTTATGACAACTTGCAAACGTGTTCCAAAGCGTGGTAACATTGCCTGTGTCCCAATTACTTATATCCAACGAGGTAAGTTCGATACAACGATGAAACATCCAATCCATAGTTGTGACACTGCCAGTATTCCAATTGCCTATATTCAACGATGGAAGACTGACGCAATAAGAAAACGTGTTATCCATATTTGTCACTTTGCCTGTATCCCAAGTGCTTACATTCAGTGAAGTAAGTTTGTTGCAACCTTCAAATGTGTGATAAAGCGAGGTGACTTTGCTTGTGTTCCAAGTGCTTAGATCCAATGAGGTAAGCCCTGCTTGTCCACAACGAGTAAACGTATAATTCAAATTTGTAACGTTATTAGTGTTGATGTATTCAAGGCCAGTAAACGTAGTAAGCTTGATGAAATCATAGAACCACCAAGCCAAAGAGGTCGGGGTGAAACCATAGAAATTTGATGCCACCACTACGCTGCGAACGGACTTTTGAATGTTATACCAAGGTATAGCTTCTCTACCTGCATTACTGCTGTAATTATTAACAGGGACAGTATAAATTTCTGTTATACGCTGCCCATCGTAAGTTCCACCTGTGGCATATGTGTTCGTGTCGTAGGTGAAATAAAGAATGGAGTCTCCGTTGCACCAAATGGCTTTCGCGGTCTGCGCGTGAATCAGTTGGGGCAATAGGCCCAACAGCAGGAAAAGTAGAATTTTCTTCATTTTATTTACTTTAAAGGGTTAATAATTAAGTTGATTGAAATTCCCACGATGACATAGATGCAAGCGAAGGGCAAGGGCACGAAAAATGGCGTGGCCACTCTTATGCACTAAACCTGAGGGGCGAGCCTAGGAAATTGGAACCCCTACCTAACGATAAGAATGCTTCCACGCCAGGGATGGCGTGAGCATAGCTAATGCGTTAGGTAGGAAAACCGCTTCCTTCGGCTTTTCCCCTTGCTTTCTTCAATCGAACTATTCCAAATGAGTTTCCTAGGCTGCTTCGGTTTAGTGCGAAAAAATAAGCTTATGCATCATCTCGGAATCCTTTTCCGATTCGATTGCAAATTTACATTTTTTTTTGAAACCGTCAAAGGAAAAAAGGAAAATTATTGGTGGTAGCAGGTATGAAAATGTGGCTCCAGCTTGTTGGAAATGCTGGAGCCATGTAATTGTAAAGTAAAAAGGATGATATATTAGAAGTACAATATGTCTTGTCCGCCCGGATTGTCAAAGGCATTGTCTCCCCAACCGTTGTAGTCGTCTTCTTCGAAAGTTTCTTCTTTTCCGTCCCACGGCCCGTCGTATGGATCTTGGTCTGTGTCTTTGTGTCCTGGTGAGGTGCTCAACAAGTGGCTTTCATGTACGATTGGTATGATTGTTGTCTCGGGACTGGTGTATGCACGCTTTTTCATCTTATTACCTCCTTTCTGCCGTTATGGATGTAAATACCGTGTGTTGTCGGTTTTCCCTTGAGTCGGATGCCGTTGATGGTATGCCAGGTGTCGTTGCCTGCTGAGTTATCGCCGTACTCAATAGAATTTACGCCTGTTGTTTGGTCTTGTTCGTCGTCTTCGAATAGGATGCCCAGTTCTTTAGCGCCGTTGCTTTGGTCTATCAGGTATTTCGGGATGGCTATGAAGGCATTTCCTTCTTTGAAGTTGTTCCAGTTGCCGATCTTCCTGAAGGTGTTGCCTGCAAATCCGTAGAAATAGCATGGCAGGTTGTCTTCAAAGTAGCCTCCGAGATTTATGCTCTGTCCTTGTGCATAGGTGTTTCCGACCCATGCCATGAGAAGGTTCTGGGCAATGGCGCGCGTATAGTGCTTTTTTCCGCCATTTGAGGTGTTGACAAATGCCCTTGGGCAAGGAATCTCCTCGCTGTCGAAGGAGGCTTGTGCGTTGGCTCTCAGGTCGTCGTAGTCGGAGTTGATCGTCGTATTCATCCCGCCACCTGTGTAGTGGTGCAGATAGTATGTCTGTTTGCCCGTACCTTCAAGCAGATAGCCGATGTGGCGGTCAACAGTGCTGGCGTTTTGTGGCACAATGGCATTGTTTTGTACTTTGTCGATGCCCACTTTCCCTGTTAGCGGATAATAATAATCGGCAGTATATACCTTGATTTCTTCTTGTGGAGCCCGATTGGTCAAGATGTCGTTTTCATCGGCAATCCCAATCCGGCGGATGTCGTAAACATCAGTAAAAGCAGCATGATTGGTCGTCCGTCTGCTGTCGGTGGTCGTCAGTGAGGAGATTTTCTGTGTGCCTCCGGTCGTCACTTTGTATTCCTTGATTTCATGTGCCTGCACGCCGAGGCTCCCCCATCCCGATTCAGCCAATTTGTAGGCACAAGAGATGTTGTCGTTCTTTACATTTTGGAATCCCCCGTTGTCAGCGCCGAACAAGTAGGCGGCGACACAGCCTTTGGGCACGACGATATTAGGATTGTTGCTGTTGAATGCGTCGTTGTATGCAAACGGTGGCTGTGTTCCCTCAAAAGTGATTCGGGTTGAGCCGGCGCCGTTGCTCATGATGCTGCTGCCGATGACTTGCACGCTTTGGGGTATGCTCAGTCGCTTCAAGTTCTGACAATTGGCAAAGGCATATTGTTCGATGAACAAGACGTTTTCGCCCAGATGCACTTCTTCCAGTTTTGGGCAGTTTTGTGCCACGAAAGCACCTGTTGCCGTGTTGTTGATCGTTAGTTTTGTCAAATTCGGGCAATTAGCGAACACGCTGTCGCCAAAATTGTTGTTGCGGTTGTATGTGTCGTGTCTTTCTGCGTTTTCAGGATATGGTATTCCGTCAACAAGCGTCCTGCTCATGGGGTTGGCGGCGGTGATGCCAGGGTTTTTAGAGGCCTTCAAGGTCAAAAGAGGTATGGTCATTTCGGTAAATCCCGTGTTTGAGAAGGCATTGCTGCCGACGTAGACCGCTTTTGAGGGCAGTGTGCGTGTGGTTGCCTCAATGCTGTTGTCGTAGTTCAGTTCACAGAGCGATATTGCGTTGCTGAAAGCGTTTGTGCCGATGCCGAACTCGGTTGCCGAGTTGATGTTTGCCGTTTTCAGGTTGTCGCAGTCTTTGAATGCTTCCACTCCAATGTTTGTCAGCTTCCCGTTAATGTTCAGAATGCCCTCCTCGTTCCGTTTGAAGCTGTTGTTGAAGGCGCTTTCTCCGATGTCAAGTCCCGCGTTGTCGCTGGTGTTGTTGATGGTGACAAAATTCATGGCATTGTTTTCCCCGAAAGCATATTCTCCGATGGCTTGCATCGGGCCGGATATGCTAACTCGTCCAACGGTGTTGGGCAGCGTGGAATTCATCGTCCACAAAAAGCTGTTGGCCTCGATGGTCATGTTTTGTAAGGCCAGCGAAGTGACGTTGCTGTTGTTCTCGTTGGTAATCTCAATACTTCGTATGCGTCGCTTTATGGTCTCGGCGACTCTAGGATAATTGATGACGAATGCGTTTTTTATGATTTGGCCGACATGTCCTTTGATTTTGATGCTGACAGGCGTATTGTTCTTGTTGCTATACACGAACTGATTCATAAATGCGGAGTATCCAATGACCATAGGCCTTGTTCCCGTATTGTTGAGCGTAACGTCGTTCAAACAGCTTTCATAGTCCGCATCTGCTGGTTTGTTGAATCGGCTAGGAGAGTTTAAGATGCCATTTTTGTTGATCATGTCGTTGGACAAATGGAAGGCAAAGGAATCAATCAATTCGATGGGGCCGTTGATTTCAACCTTTCCTGATTTCCCTTCTTGGATGTTGCCGTTGAAGCAATAGGCAAAAGCTTGTTCGCCGATAGTGATTCCTCCCGTGGTGTTGTCTTTTCTCGGGTCGTTGATTATCACTTGGCAAATGTTAATGTGCCCGCAGAATGCTTGGGA
>ONQK01000215.1 GCA_900319895.1 uncultured Prevotella sp.
AGCGGGCGCTCCGTCTCAATCCACACCGATTCAGAATGTGAGCGCAATGAAGATACCCTGACACATGTGGCAGAGCAACAGACATCGCTGTGCATGATTTTCCGTGTCTCGTTATACATTTTCATCTCTTCCTTGGTATAGCCGTTCTCGGTAAAGACATCAACCTGTGGGATGACGTTGTAGGCCAGTTGGTGTGGAAATTTTTCGACCCTGACAGGCTGGTGGTTGAGCAGGTCTTGATATTGCTGCTCCAGCTCAGCCATTGCCGCAGCACCTGCTCCACTGGCACTTTGGTAGCTTGACACACGGATATGCCGGATGTGGCTAAGCCGCTCAATGGGTTGTAGTGCGACGACCATCATTATCGTAGTGCAGTTGGGGTTGGCAATGATATTTCTTGGATGCCCCAGGGCGTCCTCGGCATTGCACTCGGGCACCACAAGCGGCACGTCTGCCTCCATCCTGAATGCACTGGAGTTGTCAATCATCACGGTACCATGTTTGGTGATAGTGTTGGCAAACTCACGCGAGGTGCCGGCTCCTGCCGACACAAAGGCTATGTCGACGTCCTTGAAGTCGTCGCCGTGTTGCAACAGCTTGACTTCAATGTCTTTCCCTTGGCATGAAAAATGTGTCCCTGCACTTCTTGCAGAGCCAAAAAGCATTAAGTTGTCGATAGGGAAATTGCGTTCAGAAAGTACTCGGAGCAACTCTTGGCCAACGGCGCCACTTGCCCCCACTACGGCGATGTTCATATTTCAGTATGGTTTAAATTGTTAGACATAAAATGCACTTTTGCCCCTGGTTTTATGGTTGAAGCGACCCTTTTAGCCGGGCATATTGCGTTAATTTGTACGCAAATATACAACTTTTCGGTTTTTCAGTCGCAAATTTGAGTTTTTTTTTGCATCTTTGCATATTCAAAAGACTATTAAATTGTAATTGCATGCTGGATTTCTCGCAATATTTTCCCATTACAGACCCGACGTTGATTTTTTTTGTTGTATTGTGCGTCATCCTTTTGGCGCCAATCGTGATGGGAAAGTTGCGTATTCCGCATATCATCGGCATGGTGCTGGCCGGCGTGTTCTTAGGAGAATATGGGCTCAACATTTTGAAGCGTGACGACTCTTTTGAGCTATTCGGCAAGGTGGGGTTGTATTACATCATGTTTTTGGCGGGCCTGGAGATGAATTTAGAGGGAATAAAGAAGCAGAAGAGCCATTTTGTCTTTTTTGGTTTGCTGACTTTCGCCATCCCCTTTGTCCTGACCTATTTCATGGGCACGCTCTTGTTTGACTATCCGGCTGTCAAGTCGTTGCTCCTGAGTTGCATCATGTCTGCCAACACGTTGATTGCTTATCCCATTGTAGGGCGTTATGGCTTGCAACGTCATCGTAGCGTGTCTTTGAGTGTCGGCTCGTCCATGATTGCCCTGTTGCTGTCACTGATTATCCTTGCAGCCTTGATAGGCACTTCGCAGGGCACGAGCGGTTGGCTGTTTTGGCTGTTGTTCCTGCTGAAATTTGCCCTCTTTTGTGGTGGTATGGTCTACCTCTTGCCTCGTTTGGCGCGCTGGTTCTTGCGACGGTACAGCGACTCGGTGATGCAGTTCATATTCATCCTCTCGCTATTGTTTTTCACGGCTGCCTGTTCCGAAATGATAGGTTTGGAAGGAATTTTCGGTGCATTCTTCTCAGGATTGGTGCTCAACCGCTACATTCCCCGCCTGTCGGCATTGATGAATCGTATTGAATTTATCGGAAACGCCTTGTTCATCCCTTATTTTCTGATAGGCGTGGGCATGTTGATCAATATTCGGCTGCTATTTGAAGGCGGCGCCATCTTGTATTTCGTCGTTCTCATCATCTTTTTCGGAACACTCGGGAAGGCCCTGGCAGCATATGTTTCATCCTCTGCATTTGTCATGTCGCGACTTTCGGGGCACATGATGTTCGGTTTGACCTCAGCCCACGCCGCGGGCGCCATTGCCATGGCCATGGTTGGCCTGAGGCTGGAAAGCGCGCCGGGGGTGCCTCTGATAAACGACGAGATACTCAATGGGCTGGTGGTCATGATTTTATTTACCTGCATCATCAGTTCGATGGTTACCGAGCGCGCAGCGCAGCAAATTGTTTTGGAAGACCGTCAGTTTGTTCAAGACAGTGAACCAAACAACGATGACGAGAAAATATTAATACCCGTGAAATATCCTGAATACGCAGAACGTCTGCTGCAGCTGGCGACGATGATGCGCAACCCCAAGCTAAACCGTGGTATTGTTGGATTGAACGTGGTTTATGACGACATCGAGGCCTTGCGCCATCAAGAGGAGGGACGAAAATTGCTGGAAATGATTACGAAACAGGCAACAGCCTGTGACGTAAGGATTGAAACCCAGGTGCGAATTGCAGCGAATATAGCCAATGGGATCAAGCATGCTTTCAAAGAATTCAATGCCTCGGAAATATTGATGGGGCTGCATGTCCATAAAAATATTTCCGGCAAGTTCTGGGGAGAGTTTACCCAAAGCCTCTATAATGGCTTGCGGCGGCAAATCATCATTGTCCGTTGCATGCAGCCGCTCAACACGCTCCGTCGCGTCCAGGTGGCAGTGCCCTCGCGAGCAGAATATGAGCCTGGATTCAACCGCTGGCTGGAAAGGCTGCTGAGGCTGGCTGGCAACTTGGATTGCCGTATCCAGTTTCATGGCCGCGACGAATCGCTGCAGCTCATCAAGGAATATGTTCGCAACCGCCATCCTGAAGTGAGGGCGGACTTTACGCTCATGGCGCATTGGAAGGAGATGCCGCAGCTGGCATCAACCATTAGCGAGGACCACTTGTTCGTCGTAGTGACGGCGCGGAAAGGATCGGTGTCGTACAAAACTGCCCTGGACTATTTGCCCGACGAGCTGACACGCCATTTTATGGGCAAAAACATCATGATTATTTACCCCGATCAGCACGGCGACCCGATGGAGTCGTTGACCTTTGCAGAGTCGCAACATCAAGAAGAAACCAGCGCCTACCATGTGGTCAAGGAATGGGTGCGTAAGCATAAAATGTAGTAGAATGATCCAAGTCGAAAATATCAAAAAGCGTTTTGGGACACTTGAAGTGCTCAAAGGTATAGACATCGCTATTGAAAAGAGCGAAATAGTGAGTATCGTTGGCCCAAGTGGTGCCGGAAAGACGACACTGTTGCAGATTCTAGGCACTTTGGACAAGCCTGATGAAGGAATGGTGCGCATCAACGGCATGGAGGTGGGAAGTTTGTCGCGCAAAGAGCTGGCAGATTTCCGTAACCGTCACCTCGGATTCGTCTTTCAGTTTCATCAGCTGTTGCCGGAATTTACAGCTTTGGAAAATGTGATGATTCCAGCATACATCGCAGGAGTGTCGACGTCAAAAGCGCGCGCGCGCGCCTGCCAGCTGTTCGACTTCATGAGGCTCTCTGACCGTTTGCATCATAAGCCGAGCGAACTTTCAGGAGGCGAGAAGCAGCGTGTGGCAGTGGCGCGGGCGTTGATGAATAATCCGGAGGTAATCTTGGCAGACGAGCCCTCCGGGGCGCTGGATTCTCAGAACAAAGAAGAGTTGCATAAGCTCTTCTTCGAACTGCGCCAGGAGTTTGGACAAACCTTTGTGGTGGTGACACATGACACGGAGCTGGCGCAGTTGACCGACCGTACCATTGAGATGAGGGACGGGCTCCTGGTGGGCGAAAAAAAGCGAGTGACAGACAATTTTTAACGGAAATATCCCGAAAAATGATAAAATTAGGAGATTATAACAGGTTGAAAATCATCAAAGAGGTCGATTTCGGAATGTATCTCGATGGCGGTGAGGCAGGTGAGATCCTGCTGCCAACCCGATATGTGCCCGGGCACGTTGCCGTGGGCGAAGAGTTGGACGTGTTTTTGTATCTTGACCAAGACGAGCGGCTGATTGCTACAACGGAAACACCCCTGGCGCGGGTCGGCGAGTTTGCGTGGCTGGAAGTGTCTTGGGTCAACGAATACGGTGCTTTCCTGAACTGGGGACTAATGAAAGACCTCTTCTGCCCTTTCAGGGAACAGAAAAAGAAGATGGAAATCGGGAACCATTATCTGGTGTATGTTTATGTTGATGAGCAAAGTTTTCGGATTGTAGCATCGGCAAAAATAGAACGGTTCTTGGACAAGGATTTCCCCCCGTATCAATCTGGAGATGCGGTAAGTCTGCTGGTACAGCAAAAAACAGAACTCGGCTTCAAAGTTATTGTTGACAACCGGTTCTTAGGACTTGTCTATCAAAGTCAAGTCTTCCGCCCCATCCATGCCGGCGACCATTTGACGGGCTACATTCAGCAGGTGAGGGAAGATGGAAAAATCGATGTCTCTCTGCAAGCATTGGGCAGAAAAGCAACGCTCGACTTCTCTGAGACCTTGCTGCAATATCTCCAGGCACATGGAGGACGTTGCCCTTTGGGCGACAAAAGCGATGCCGAAGACATCAAACAGGCTTTCCAAGTGAGTAAAAAGACCTTCAAGCGGGCAGTAGGCGATCTTTACAAACGTCGTTTGATCATCATTGAAAACGATGGCATAAAACTTGTCTGAAAACTATAAATATTTAATAATCAGTCACTTTTTTGCATGGTCTTGGACTCTGGAAGCGAAAAAATAAACCAGAAAATTTTGTTGTTTCAGCAAAAAGCATTACCTTTGCAAAACTTTTGGCGTAACCGCTGGTAGCGGACGAGTCGTTGACCATGTTGCGTTGGAACAAATAAAAATACTTTAATCATTTAAAACAATGGATTTAATAAAAGTTGCTGAACAGGCATTTGCAACCGGCAAACAGTTCCCCGAGTTCAAAGCCGGTGACACCATCACAGTTGCTTACAAAATTATTGAGGGAACCAAAGAGCGTATCCAGCTCTATCGTGGCGTTGTCATCAAAATTTCAGGTCATGGCGAGAAAAAGCGTTTCACGGTTCGCAAAATGTCGGGCACAGTCGGTGTGGAACGCATCTTCCCAATGGAGTCACCGAACATCGATAGCATCGAGGTGAACAAGTATGGAAAAGTTCGTCGTGCAAAATTGTACTACTTGCGTAAACTTACAGGAAAAGCAGCTCGCATCAAGGAGAGAAGAGTTGCTACTGAGAAAAAAGACTAAACGAAGAAGTCTTGACGAGAATAAAAAGGGATTTGCAGCCAGGCAAATCCCTTTTTGTTTTTATTACTGTCCGCTAAACACATATAAGTGCCTATTTTTTACTCATTTTCATTGCGTCTGGTTAAATAGCTAATTATACTTTTAGTTTTGCTGTAGAAGCAAAGATTGTCAAAAGGGCTGATGCCACGAGTGAGTCTCAGCCCAATTTTTTAAGTCGGAAAAGTTTTACTGGACAACAACAATTGTCAATAATTTCTCGCAATGGGCTCGAAAAAAACGCGTCACTTCTCGTGAAGTGGCGCGGACAATGAAAAAACGTGAACTATTTGTCTAGCATAAACAGCTTCAGATGGGTTTGCATGGTCTTATCTGATATTTTTTTTATTAACATTTTATTTGAAATCTCATTGCACACTACAAACGACTTAATCATCATTCGCGGAATGTGGAACGGCCCTTTGAAGAGATTTCCCTTCGCTGGCTGCGCCACGGTTCCGTCGTGATGCAGAGCCGTACCACTCGGGAAATTCCGTGTCTGGGAAATGCTTGTACGTTCAGTCGTTAATCGTTTTGTGACATCTCTATTTTCTCCATACATACAACCCTTTTGACAACTTTTCCGTTTAAAGGTTGTGCCTAACGCATAAATATCGCATCAAACCATACGATAGGCAGAAAATACTCCATTTTTTCGCTTAAAACCTGTTAATTTAGTTAACGGGAGTTAAAATTTGGGGGGGGTAAAAAAACCTTAAAAAATTTGGCGTTGCGGAAAGTTTGCCGTATATTTGCATTCGCAAAACCAAGTGGGTCGAGGG
>ONQK01000211.1 GCA_900319895.1 uncultured Prevotella sp.
AGCGTACTCCAATGTATGTCGGCGTAGTAGACCTCTACATGTATCCCCATTCCTTTCAACAAGTTCTTGTTTACGATGCCCAGCTCTGCCAGCATTTTCCCTCCCTTGTTCTTATAGGCCATTGCATTGGAAAATACGTTGTTTCCTGTTTTTTCCGCCACCAGCATGTCTGTTGCGACGCCTAGTTTGGCAAAGACATTGTGGACATAGGCTTTCAACTCATAGAAGGAGGTCGGCTCGTCGGCATGCGCCCAGCTCCCCTCTACCCTTTTTCCCGTCAGCCAAAGTCCCAGGTGCCGTTCTTCGCTGTATGCTTTCATCGGTTCGTCGGCATTTTGCCTTGTTGCCTCAAAAGCATAGCAGTTCCCGAACTCGAAAAAACGGATGTTTGCATTTTTTCGGTTCACATTGCGCTGGATACTTTCCAACCCTCCGAACAAGAGTGTCTGTCGCATGGCATTGAGGTCTGAGGACAGCGGATTCATGATTTTCACGCATCGGCTAGCTTCGTAAGCATTCAGTTCCTCGTAATATGCCAGTTTTGTCAACGAATTGTTCAAGATTTCATTGAATCCACTGCCTGAGAGTTGCTCGCCAATGAGATTTTCCAGGCGGTATTTTCGATTTTCATCACCTTGCACCGTAAGCGAACTCTTCAATTGCGTCGGAATTTCGACGTTATTGTAACCGTAAATGCGCAGGATGTCCTCCACGACATCGCACGGACGCTGCACGTCGACACGATAAGCCGGGATTTCCAGTTCCAGGCCTTCTGCACTTTCGGAAAGGATGTTCATTTCCAGGCTTTTTACAATGTTTTTGATGCTCTCCTGCCCTATCTCCTTGCCTATCAGCCGGTTGACATACTCATAAGCAAGCGACACCTTCGCATTTTCGACGGGGTCGGGATAGACATCGCGGACTTGCATTGAAATTTGACCGCCGGAAAGCTCTTTGCAAAGCATGGCCGCTTGTTTTAGCGCATAAACCACACCATTGGGGTCGATGCCACGCTCAAAACGGTACGAAGCGTCGGTGCTCAGGCCGTGTCGCCGTGCACTCTTGCGAATCCAAGTGGGATGGAAATAGGCGCTCTCGAGCACGACGTGCCGCGTGGTTTCATATGTACCGCTGCCTTTCCCGCCAAAAATTCCGGCGATGCACATCGGTTCCTCGGCATTGCAAATACTCAGGTCGTGCTCGCCCAACAGATGCTCGTCGCCGTCCAATGTCACGAACTTGGTGCCCTCGGGCTGCGTCCGCACCACGATGCGGCGGCCTGTCACCATTTCAGCGTCAAAACAATGCATCGGCTGTCCGTAAGCCATCATGATGTAGTTGGTCACATCGACAATATTGTTGATGGGACGTAACCCCAGCAGCCTCAGCTTGTTTTGCAGCCATTCCGGGCTCTCTTTCACCTGGCAGTTTGTCAGGCTGACACAAGCGTAGCGTCTACAAGCTTTTGGGTTGTCGATGACCACCTCAATAGGCAACTCCTCATTGTCGACTTTAAAACCATCACAAGAAGGACGGTGAAGGGCTGTCGGATAACCATTTTGCAGCAGCCAGGCATATAAATCACGCGCCACGCCCCAATGTGACAAGGCGTCCGAGCGGTTGGCGGTAATATCAACTTCAATGATCCAATCGCTCTCCAAACGATAATATTCAGCGGCGGGCTGTCCCACTGGCGCGTCCTCTGGCAAAACGATGATACCGTCATGGTCTGTGCCCACGCCAATCTCATCTTCCGCACAAATCATGCCGCACGATTCCACACCGCGCAGCTTCGACTTCTTTATCGTAAACGGCTCGTCGCCCGCATACAGCACACAGCCAATGTCTGCCACAATGACTTTCTGTCCTGCAGCCACATTCGGTGCACCGCAAACAATCTGTGATGGCGTTTCGCGCCCCAAGTCCACCGTCGTCACATGGAGATGGTCAGAATTGGGGTGTTCTTCACAAGTCAGGACCTGGCCGACGTAAAGGCCTGCAAGCCCACCTTTTACACTCTGGACTTCTTCCAATGAGCCCACCTCAAGACCACATGAAGTCAGCGCCTCGGCCACTTGGGAAGGGCTCAGTTCAAAATCAACATATTCCCTTAACCATTTATACGATATATTCATAATTCGGAATTCTTTATTGTTCTACGAAAAACCTTGCAAAATTACACATTTTTTGGCAGGCAAACAAAAAAAAAGCAAAAAATATACCTCTTATATTATATTAGAACAACCAGATCCCCGGAAAATTGTCTTCAAAGGAAACCCCAAATAATTTCCATATAAAAGATGCAACAATCTAAAAAAATTACTAAATTTGCAAACATATTCATCAAACCAAGAAAAAAATGAGACTTGACGGAAGACGTGAAAGCAACAACGTAGAAGACCGCCGCGCAATGGGCGGTGGCAAAATGGCAGGAATGGGCATCGGCGGCATCATCGTTATCGGAATCATTACGCTGCTCATGGGAGGAAACGTAGGCGACGTACTACAAAACGTGGGGAACATGACACAAGTGCAGGAACAAGCCGCCCCGGGACAACAGCGGGAATTCACCGCAGAAGAACAAGAACTGGCCAAATTCTCCAGACAAGTGCTCGCAGGCACGGAAGACGTTTGGACAGAGGTATTCCAACGCATGGGGCGCACCTATACCCCACCCACGCTGGTGCTCTTCACCAGTGCGGTGCAAAGTGCCTGCGGATCGGCATCGGCAGCCGTCGGGCCGTTCTACTGTTCAGGCGACCAGAAGCTCTACATAGACCTCTCGTTTTTCAGCCAGATGAAAAGTCAACTGGGCGCCGACGGCGATTTTGCATACGCCTATGTCATCGCCCATGAAGTCGGACATCATGTGGAAAACCTCTTGGGAACCCTCGGGCAAGCACACTCACAGATGAACAGGATGAGCAAAGCGGAAGCCAACAAAGTCAGCGTGCGCCTTGAGCTGCTCGCCGACTACTATGCTGGAATCTGGGCACATTATGACAACAAGAAATTCAACTCGCTCGAACCGGGAGACATCGAAGAAGCCATCCGGTGCGCGCAAGTCATCGGAGACAACTATCTGCAAGAAAAGGCGCAAGGCTACTCACAGCCCGAGAGTTTCACCCACGGCACCTCCAAACAGCGCATGAAATGGCTTAGCCTGGGCATCCAGACAGGTGACATGAACACCACCACTTTCGGAATACCGGAAAGCCAGCTTTAACAAGTGAAAGTCTTATGCCCACCAACAGGATATCAATATAGAAGCTGTCAATCCCAAGGCCCATGACGACGTGTCACATATTCTATTGATATTCAAAATACCAGGAAAGACGTTTCCTTGCCGGATGACAATTCGGCAACGCCGCGCGAGACCTGATTGCAACAGACGGAGTGTAGACTGCTACAAGCCAAGACGTGCACATCGGAGCAAGATGTCCTCCAACTCGTCATCGACAGTCCCTATGGCAATCCTCTTCCTGAGCGGCAGTTTGTCAGAGACGCTCATCGACGCGCCTTGCATGCGTTGTTCCTTAGCTTCGTGACGAGAGCCGTGTACCGTCGACGAAAAGCCTTTCAAAGAGGTTCTTGCCCACAGGTTCCTTGTCCGCGACGAACTTCCCGTAGGCGAACTCCACAAACCGGCCGTATGAAAGCACGCGAGGGAAAAGATGGCACATGTGCTTACAGAAGGCTAAGTAGAAGGGGTTCAGGCAACGGTAGCCAGAATCGTAGAAGAGTATAAAATGGGCATCACTTGTGCCTTGGACAGCGCCAAACCACAGTAACCATGGCGCTTTTCAGTCTCCTTTGTTATTTTCATGGTATGTTTTCCATCATAGCGTCAAAAAAACTTGCAGAAATCGGCGAGACAATACAAAATTTAATCCATGATTGCTAAGCACAGG
>ONQK01000208.1 GCA_900319895.1 uncultured Prevotella sp.
AAATGTATGGCGCAAGGCTTGACGTGGGGGTCTTCCGCGTCCAACTCGGTCAATTCTTGCTCTTCTTTCTCCAGTTTTATTTTCAACAACACACGCATGAGGATCGTTGCGCCGATGATGCCCAACACGCCCAGAGGATAGGCGCAGGCATAGCCCGAGGCAATTTGCGGGATGTCGCCGCCAAAGACTTGGTTCAAGGCTTCGTTGGCCGCACCCAGGGCGGGCGTATTGGTCACGGCGCCGCATAAAGTCCCTATCATCATCGGTAGGTTGTCCGCATTTGAGGTGTCGAAGAAGGCAAAGTAGCAGGCAAACATCACCAGCACGTTTAAGATGATGGCAGACAGCGCCAGCAGGTTCATCGTGACGCCGCCGCGCCGGAAGCTCTCGACAAATCCGGGACCCACTTGCAGGCCGATGCAGAAGACGAAGAGGATGAGCCCGAAGTCTTGCATGAAGTGGAGGATTTCCGCGGATGCCGTAAAATGGAAGTGACCGGCGACGATGCCAGTGAACAGCACAAAAGCCACGCCGAGCGAGACGCCGCCGACTTTCAGCTTTCCCAGCAATACACCGCTGGCAATGACTATCGCATAGAGGATGATGGTGTGTGCTATGGTGTCGGATTGTGTAAAAAGTTCTAGAAACCAGTCCATATCGTCAGAATTTATATCCTACTTGTTGCTATTGACCATGCAAATGTAGTCAATTTTTATTAAAAACAAGATAAAGGCCTTTTGTTTTTTGGAAATAAATCGTCAATATTCAGGTGCAAAGGGAAAATAAAGTGGAAAATGTATTTTTATTTGAGTTTTTTTTGACAAAAATCATGCTTTGTTTAAAAAAAAGAATTAATTTTGCACGGAATGACGAGTTCATGTAAAGTAGAAAACAGAATGTAAACATCAAAATATTAGAAATTTATGTCAAACAAAAGAGAAAAACTCCTGACCGAGTTTCAGGCACCGACCACACAAGAATGGCTTGACAAGATCCAAGTGGACCTGAAAGGTGCCGATTTCGAGAAACGCATGGTATGGAGAACCAACGAGGGGTTTGCCGTACAACCTTTCTATCGCAGGGAAGACGTATTGAAGCTGAAAACGCCGGAGGCGCTGCCGGGCGAGTTCCCCTTTGTGCGCGGCAATAAGAAGGACAACAACCTGTGGTATGTACGCCAGGACATTGTCGCCGACGATGCCAAGGCCGCCAATGCCAAGGCGAAAGACGTGCTGAACAAGGGCATCGACTCGTTGGGCTTCCGTCTTGCCGGAGAGAATGTCAACGCAGCCTTCGTCAAGACCTTGCTCGACGGAATCCTTTGCGACATCGTGGAAGTGAACTTCACCACCTGCAAGCGCCATTCAGTCGAACTGGCCAAGCTGCTCGTGGCTCATTTTGAGGAGCAAGGCTATGACAAAGGGAAAGTCGTAGGGTCTATCGATTTCGACCCCATGGAGAAAATGGTGATGGCAGGCAAGGACGTGACGCCGCTTCTGGCGCTCGCACCGCAGTTGGTAGAGACACTGAAAGACTATCCCAATTTCCGTTGCGTGACGGTCAACAGCGAGTCGCTCAACAATGCAGGCGCATACATCGTGCAAGAACTCGGCTACGCACTGGCCTGGGGCAACGAATACTTGCAGCAGATGGTGGACGCAGGCCTGGATGCCGACTTGGCAGCAGGGAAGATCAAGTTCAACATGGGCGTCTCCGAAGACTATTTCATGGAACTCGCGAAATTCCGCGCGGCGCGCATGCTCTGGGCACAGATTGTCAAGCAATATGAGCCCAAGTGCGACTGTGCATGCCAGATGATCGTCAATGCCACCACGTCGTACTACAACCAGACGCTGTTTGACAGCTATGTCAACCTCCTGCGCTCACAGACGGAGGCAATGAGCGCGGCGCTGGGCGGCGTGCACTCGCTCGTGGTAGTGCCGTTTGACGCAACTTACGAAGTCCCCACCGACTTCTCCGAGCGCATCGCCCGCAACCAGCAGCTGCTGCTCAAGGAGGAGTGCCATTTCGGGCAAATCGTGGACCCGGGTGCAGGCTCATACTATATCGAATACCTCACCAACAGCCTTGCACAAGAGGCATGGAAAATCTTCCTCAAAGTGGAGGAAGAAGGCGGATTCCTCGCGGCCGTCAAGGCAGGGACAATCCAGGACGACATCAATGCCACCAATGCCAAGCGGCATGGCGATGCAGCCAAACGCAAGGAATTCCTGCTGGGAACCAACCAGTTCCCCAATTTCACCGAAGTCTCGGAGAACAAACGCCCCCTGGAGGGGTCGTGCGTCTGCGGATGCGGAAACGACAAGGACGCAGGCTTCAAGGCCATCAGCAGCACACGACTGGCCGCCGACTTTGAAGACCTCCGCATCCACACCGAGAGCACGAAGACCCCGACAGCCTTCATGCTCACCATCGGCAACCTGGCCATGCGGCAGGCACGCGCGCAGTTCTCCTGCAACTTCCTGGCATGTGCGGGCTACAAAGTCATCGACAACCT
>ONQK01000206.1 GCA_900319895.1 uncultured Prevotella sp.
GATATAGACGAAATTCTGGGCGACGAGCTGGCTGATTTCCTCGTTGTTGGTGATAAAATCGGCGAAGCGCAAGCACCACGGACACCAATTTCCGCCCAACTGCACGATGACGAACTTTCCCTCGGACTTCGCCTGCAAAAGCGCCGCATCGATTTGCTCGAGCGGGTCGATTTGCTCGTTATACACTCTCTTCAGACCTTCCTGTGCATTTGCCGTGAGCGCAAAAAGGGCGACAAACACGGCGATGATGATGTTTTTGTGCATAATTTTCGTAAAAACTTTCAAAAAGATGATTAAATGCTATCTATTTTCTCTCATTTTCACTGCAAAGATAGTACTTTTCCAAGAATTCCAAACATTTAGGTTTTCAAAATGCCCTTATTGTTTGATTTTTTTCATTGGTGTCGTGCGCAAAGCCATACTCTCCCGCAACTACTGCCTATAAAGCCAGATTTCACGCGAATGATAATTGCCTCCCTGTCCAATAAGCGGCAACACATAGTCCGTCGCCGTATATCCTTCAACAAAGGAGAATCCCGTCTTTTGGTCAAGATGCCCCCTCAGCGTGTCTTTTTCTGATTTTCAACAGGCAACAACGGCTAGGGCTCGGTTGTCCAAACCGCAGGCGTTTCATCTGTCCGCCAACTGACCGAATTGATGGTCACCGCGCTCCGGCGACGATTTCCAACACAACTGGCATCGCGTATGGAATTATAGCAAATGGCTACACCCGTGTCCGCCACACCGCGAGCAGGCACCCAAAACGAGCATTGCTCCACGGTTTCCTGCTCAATAGTAATACCAAAAGCGTACGCCGCAATCATCCGCTAGTAAGTTGTATCGTCCATTTCCTTCAAAAATTCCACCTAAAATTCTGGCGCCCTAGCTAAAACCAGCCAATACAAAAGGACGATTGCTGCTCACATGTCCCGGGTAATACTTAAAAGCTCGTCAGACCTCATCCAATGCCACTGGTAGACGCGCCGCGCCAATGCTGTCGTTTGTAAAAGCTTGGAGCGAGCACTACCGGTAATCAAGATGAATAAAAATTCAAATCCCCACTGTGCAAAGTGTCCACGCCCAAGATTTTCCCATGCCTCGGCTTCCGCACGCTATCGCTGCAAGTGTCTGCAAAATGACATATATTGCCGTCGGGAAGTGCACAGTCGCCCGTTTCGGTGGAAATTATGTAAAACTACTCTGCCGCACCATCTCGATTTCTCACATGCCACTGCGTAGCGTCGCTATAATCAGGCTTTTGAGGCAACACCTCCTCGGCAATCATGGTTTTCCCGTTTCATGGCATTGTGCAAGCAATATCATGAATGCTCCACTTGCCACGATTCGCATCACTTTTTTCCATGTCATTTCATTGATTTGTACCAATTTCCATCTTTTCCAATTGCAACAGCCACTGTTTACGGTCAATCCCACCTGCATATCCCGTCAGACGGCCTCCACTGCCGACGACCCGATGGCAAGGCACGATGAGCGCAATACTATTATGCCCGATTGCTCGGCCAACTGCTCTTGCTGGCATTGACGACAAACCGCGCGCGCGGGCAATTTGCTGCGCAATAGCTCCATAAGTCGTCGTCTGTCCAAAAGGAATGCCAAGCAGCATTGTCCAAACCTTTTTACGAAAGTCAGACGTACGCAACAGCAACTGTGGCGTAAAATCAGGTTTTTTCCCACTAAAATATGCATCGAGCCAAGCGCGCGTGGCATTAAAAACCGCCAAGTCGGAGCGTTCTTCATATTTACGACTGAGCGTTTCGGAAAAATATCGCTGCCCTTCAAACCACAGTCCCGACAACGCCTCACCATCACTGGCAAGTCTCATTCTACCGATAGGAGAACAATAATGCGTTATAAAATCCATTCTCAGCTGCACCGCATTTCTTGGATTTCCATCGTCATTTCAAACTGCATACAGATCAACTCCGGGCAATGCTTTTCTCCATTTTCTGCAATATTTCCTTCGCCAATTCCATGTCACAGCCAGCCCGGACATATATTTTCTGGCGTTGCTCATCAGTCGTAGAAATCACAATTTGATAATCATCCGGGATTCCAAAAGCCGTACCAAACTTGTTGTGAAAGGTCAAGTCTACGATGTCATCTTTGTCAATGGGAGTGCCATCGTACACCCAAAATCCCTTTCCACCGTGTCCTCCATGATGATAATCCAATACTACACCATCCATTTCATTGGCACGCATCACATCCGTAACGATGACATCGTCGGGGGTGCCATAATTGTCAACAACCTGTTGAAGCGAAGTTAAAGGACTTTTTTCACTCATAGTCAATTATTTTTAGGTTCAATAGAATTATTTTCAGCATTTGGCATGGCACTCCAAAACGAGCGCAACTCGTTCAGCACATCGTCGTAATCCTGTAATGTAAACGTGCCTTCGCCGCGCATCATGATAATGTAGTCAATGCCTTCAAACGAGCGGCCCACGCCCGTGTCGCGAAAGCCGTTACGCAGATAGAACGAATGGCGCCGGCGGCGCTGCGACAGGTTCGGGCATGCTTGCTCGGGGCTCTCCATGTCAAGAATGTTCGTGCTGTTCTCGTATTTGGCAATCAGTCGGGTGAGGATTTCCTGTCCGACACCTTTTCCCCGCAAGTCGCCAGGCACGGCAAAATACCAAAACCAATTGAAGGGTTTGCGCGGATAAACGACGGTAAACCCCAGAAGTAGCCCATCCTCATTATAATAAGCCGTAAAGTCAAGCGACATCGACACCACTAACTGCATGAGGTCGGCCCATGGAATCTGCTCTTCTGCCGGGAAAGCCGATTCGTAGAGTTGCCGAATTTCTCCAATGTCCGTGGTGATTGTCGCAATTGTCTTCTCTATCATAAAAAGATGAAAAAATGTTTGATCTGCTCAAAAACTGCTTCCAGCTCGTTGGTAAAATCATGACAAAGATAACAAAAAAGCACGACTTTCCCAAAGAAACACTGAAAAAAACATTTTTTAAGTTTTCATGCC
>ONQK01000205.1 GCA_900319895.1 uncultured Prevotella sp.
GCTGGCCATTCTGCTGTAATGTTGGGTAATGAATGCAGAGAGCATAGACGTGTCGCCTTCATCCACCGATAACTTGGCGTCCATGCCGTAAGATTCTCTGCCAATCAATTTGCCCTCACGCACGTAAAAGATGACCATGAACGCTTCCTTGTCGAAGGATTCGCCCTCTTCCCCCGCCACAACGCAGGGCACGATAATATCCGCTTCATCCTTGTGTCTCATAACCACACGCTGGGTCTCGGCCAAAGCCTTTGCGGCTTGAATATAGTCCCGATAGGTTGCCGCCTCTTCGTACTCCATGGCCTCGGAAGCGGCTTGCATTTTGTCGTGCAGTTTTGCGAGAACCGTCTGGTTTCTGCCATTCAGAAATTCAACTGCCCCTGCTACGGCTTCGTCATACTCCTCTTTTGAAACAAGGCCGGTGCAAATGCCCCGGCACTGTTTTATATGGTAATTCAAGCAAGGCTTAAAGCCTTCAGGAAATGACGGCGCAGAACACCGTTTTAATTCAAAACTCGCGTTCAAAAAATCCACGATCGTATTGACCGCTCCGGCATCACTGTAAGGACCGAAATATTTACTCCCATCCTTTTTGAGCTGCCGTGTCTTCATGACACGCGGGTATTCTTCACTCGTGACTTTGATGTACGGATAGGTCTTGTCGTCACGAAGAAGAATGTTGTATTTTGGCCTGTACTTTTTGATCAGGTTGCACTCCAGAATCAGCGCTTCCATCTCGCTGCCGACGGTAATGTATTCGAATTCGGCAATTTGAGAAACCATGCTCCTGACCTTTGGAGCCATATTCTTAGACGACTGAAAGTATTGGCGCACACGATTACGCAAATTGATCGCCTTGCCAACATAGATAATGTTGCCAAGTTTATCCTTATGCATGTATACACCCGGCTTGTCAGGGAGTTTTTTTAAATTTTCCTTAATATCAAACATTCCTGTGCTTCCGTCGCTTCTGCCGTTGCTTTCGAGCCGCCTTCTTTTCTCTCCGCGTCATGGTTTCGCCCCTCCGAACCGGCTGCTCACCGGCATCGGATCTTCTTCTCTGATGACTGCTTCTTTCCCGAGACTCTGCGGAAGACCGCTGGCCGGCGGCAAATCTCTGAGAAGCTTGGTATTCCCCTTCTTCACGAAGTAAGTCGCTTCTCAGTGGTGGCTCGATTGGTCTTGAATACTCACTGCGAACAGGAGGCTCTCCGCGCCATGGGCTGTCAACCACCACATGGGACTCGATGACATTGCTGATCGGGCCACTCTCTGCGGCTTCACTTCTGAGCGGCGGAGCGATGTTTCTGGACTGACCATGATACATCGGTTCCTGCTCCGGTTCATACTTCGTTTCGTACTGCTGTTTTCGGGTTTCTTCTTGACGTCTTTGCGTCTGTTTCTTGGATTTTTTCTTCTTTGCTGTTGCTTTCGCCTTCGACTTTGTCTTTTCACTTCTGTGAGCTGCGGGGGCGGCTTGTGTTTTCTTTCTTCTCTTTCTCTTTAATACTACAATCAATACGATGATGAGAATGATCAGAAGAGCAATCGCACCAACGATGGTAAAGAACTTACCTAAGTGTTCATCCGGGATTCCGATGTAAGACAGCGGTCCGCCCTTTTTCACGTTTTGGAGCGCTACCAGATCGGTCTTTGCAACCAGCGCACCGGTTGCATCAAAGGCCTCCACCGTACCCATTACCTGGCCTTTTTTGATTGGTGCCATCGGCTCCTCATCATTGATTGTGACTTCGGTTGTGATTTTGTCTTCATCGGCGTAATCCTTATTCATTGTGATGTCCAGATTTTCTTCAATGCCGACGTTGACCTGCGCAAGCGCACCCCGCTTAACGTCCAGCTGCTTGAGTGTCTTTTGGGACTTCTCAGCCGTATAGGTCTTGTAGTGATCAAATCCATAATCCCAAAGGTTAATGGCATCTGCAAACCGGTTTTGATAATCGGTGGAATGCAGTGTAACCGCAATGAGTTCCATATTGTCGCGTTTGGCCGATCCAACGTAGCAGTCGCCCGCCGAGCTGGTGTAGCCAGTCTTGATTCCTGTACAGCCTGTATACTTATAAGGAATATTTTTGCCGTTGATTTCC
>ONQK01000204.1 GCA_900319895.1 uncultured Prevotella sp.
ATCAGAGATTTAACGGGTATCGGCTTCTTTACAGCCCTTGAAACTCTTGAATGTTCTGGAAACGAGCTAACTTCCTTGGATTTGTCTAAAAATACGTCGTTGACATATTTATGCTGTGATGACAATCAGTTACAGTCTTTGACTTTGTCTGGGAACAAGGCTCTGACAGACTTGTATTGCTCAAATAACCAACTCACTTCTTTGAATCTTTCAAATAATGTGGAGTTGGTGGGTATTGGATGTACCAACAACCAGCTCTCTTCTTTGGACCTTTCAACGCTGACGAAACTGGAGACGCTTTCAGTGAATGACAATGAGCTGACAAGCCTTGACTTCTCTAACAATAAAAAGTTGTATATGCTAGACTGCTATAATAACAAGATCAATGGTGTTGGCATGGACAAACTGATCAACTCTCTCCCAAAGGCAACCAGTGAAGAAGGAGAGGGCGGTATCTTGACCGTGATTTCATCTAATGCCAAGGAAGGCAACGTTTGCACGACTAAGCATGTGGCCGATGCCAAGGCAAAGCTGTGGGATGTCTATATCATGAAAGATGAGGATTGGGAAGAGTATGCTGGCAGTGATATAACAGGCATTGACAACGTTGAAGTTGGCAAGAAGGATGTCCGCCACGGCTATACGCTTGACGGTAGGCGTGTTGGTGCTTCGTCCATGAGAAAGGGCCTGTATGTTGTTGACGGCAAGAAAGTTCTTTTTAAACAATAAGATAGAATAACAACTAAAGTACAATTATATATAAACTTTATTTGTTGCCGGCGCATCCCCATGGGTGTGCCGGTTTTTTATTCCCTGCATCCTCTTTTTCAACTGTCATGAAAAGAATGCTTTTTCTGTTAAATCGTAAGTGTTTTCATTATAAAAAAAGGGGGTTGGAGTAGATGTGAAAAGTTTTGGGGGTTTTATTTGTTAGTGTCGAAAATATGTATACCTTTGCAGCCGGAAAAACGTTGAAAGGAAAAAGTAAGTTGAAATTTGAAATAAAAAGAACTTTAATATTAACTTAAGTTACGTTATGAAAAAAAATTTACTTATTATGTTTGCCATTATGGCAGGATGTTTTACGTCACAAGCTCAGGTTTTGTTAAGCTCGGAAAATTTTCCCGATGCAAAATTCCGAAAAGTTCTGTCTGAACGGTTAAATGTGCCTGAGGGAAGTGTGATTACAGAGGAAAGCATAGCCCATACTTGTTTTCTTGACCTTAGCGGGTGCGCTATTGAAGACCTGAGGGGCATTGGTTTTTTCAACGAATTGGTCGTTTTGGATTGTTCTAAAAATCAGTTGGAAACCTTGGATTTGAGCAGCAATACAAAGCTGCAGAATATGGATTGTTCCAATAATCTGCTGACCGATTTGAAGCTTACCGGTTGTCGGGAGTTGAAGGGATTATCGTGCTGTTTCAATCAGTTGGCAACCTTGGACTTGTCGGATTGCGAGGCCTTGGCTGGCTTAGTTTGCAGTTTTAATCAACTGACTTCTATTGATTTAGGGGCATGCCATCAACTTGTCGGGCTTTGGTGTGAGAACAACAGCCTGACCTCTCTTGACTTGTCCGCATGTCTTGCGTTGAAAAATCTTGCGTGCCAGGAGAATGCATTGGAGACACTTGATGTGCGCGGCTGCCCAGCGTTGCGTATTTTGTATTGCCAGGACAACCAACTCAAGAGGATTGACGTCTCTGCCTGCACTGATTTGATTGAATTTTGGTGTTACAACAACCCGATTGAGGACTTGAATACGGATGGTTGTGAGTCTTTGGAGGATTTCCGTGACAACGAGTGGGGCTTTACCGATGAGACAGGTACGGCAACTGGAGTTGCGTCAAATAGAATCTCGACATCGACCATGGTTGAGGGGTATTATACTCTTGAGGGTGTTTGTGTTGGCGCGGATGTTGCGAAAAAAGGCTTGTATATCGTAAGGACTAAGGACGGAAAGGGCAAGAAAGTCCTGTTCTAAAGGCATTCGCTTTTTATCGTCTCAAATGGTGGGCGAAAATTAGCCCCCCTCCTTTATGCTCTGCCGTGCTTGTGCTTTGGCAGAGCATTTTTTTGAAAAAAAGACCTTTGTCTAAACCTAAATGTTTATCTTTGCATAAAAAATTAAGAAAGGAAATGCTGACACGATTGCAGATTAAGGATTTTACGTTGATAGACGCTCTGGAAGTTGACTTTTATCATGGATTTTCAGTGATTACGGGCGAGACGGGGGCAGGCAAGAGCATTATTCTTGGAGCCTTGGGCTTGCTTTTAGGTCAACGTGCTGATGCTAAGACCATCAGGAATGGAAGGGAACGATGCACGATTGAGGCGCATTTTTCGTTGGAAAACCAGGACCTAAGGTCTTTTTTTGAAGAAAATGACATTGATTTCGACGTCAAGGATTGTATCTTGCGACGTGAATTGAATTCATCTGGCAAAAGCCGTTCCTTCATAAATGACACGCCAGTCTCTCTTGTCGTGATGAAAGAGCTGGGCGAACAATTGGTGGACATCCACAGCCAACACCAAAATCTGCTGCTGGCAAGAGAGGACTTTCAGTTGGCCGTGGTTGATATTGTTGCTGGAAATGCAGAACGTTTGCAAAAATACCAAAGCGTTTTTGCCCAATACGATGCCGCATGTCGTGAATTGAGGGCATTGAAAGAAAAGATAGAGCACAGTCGTCAAGATGAGGAGTTCTTGCGTTTTAGGTTGAAAGACTTGCTGGAGGCCAAGCTAGTGACAGGCGAGGAAGAGAGTTTGGAGCAAGAGGCGGACATGTTGGCGCATGCCGAGGAGATTAAATCCGGGCTGTTTGCAGCTTATGACCTGCTTGATGGCGGACAGGACACGATTCTGGAAAAATTGAAGAAAGCACTGGCCAGTCTTTCTTCAATTGCGAAGAATTTTCCGCAAATAAATGATACCATGCTGCGCTTGGACACCACTTTTGTGGAGTTGAAGGACATGGCGTACGACTTGAACACGCAGATGAGCACAATGGAATCGGATCCTTTGCGTTTGGAGGAGTTGAATGCAAGGATCGACCGGCTGCAGTCGTTGAAACAGAAGCATCATGTCGACACGGTTGACGATTTGTTGACCATTCAAAAGGATTTGGAGGCACAGCTTGCCGTGGTGGAAAATAGTGACGTTGAGCTGGAAGATATGCAGAAAAGAATCGACCTGTTGCATGACAAGGCGATCAATGGCGCGAAAGAGCTCACTGCATCTCGACTTAAGGCTGCAAAAATTATAGAAAAGGAAATCAGCTCGCGACTAGTCCCACTGAACATCCCGAATGTAAGATTCCAAGTACTATTGGAGGAAAAAGAGCTTTGCCCCACTGGCAATAATAAGGTGTCATTCATGTTTAGTGCCAATAAAAATTCTCCACTCTTGCCTGTGTCCGAGGTGGCCTCTGGCGGCGAAATAGCCCGTGTGATGCTTTCGTTAAAGGCCATGATTAGCGGTAAAGTCCAGTTGCCAACGATTATTTTTGACGAAATCGACACGGGTGTCAGCGGGAAAATTGCCGAGAAGATGGCACAAATGATGCTGGAAATGGGCGCGGGCGGCCGTCAGGTGATTTGCATAACGCATCTTCCGCAAATAGCGGCGACGGGTTCTCAGCATTATAAGGTTTACAAAGAAGACCGGGCGTCTGATACGCTTACGAAAATGGTGCAACTTACGGACGATGGGCGCGTGGAGGAGATTGCCCAAATGTTGAGCGGCAGTGATGTGACCGAGGCTGCTATAAATAATGCCAAGTCACTTTTGAGGCAATAAAAGCTTTTGACAGGGCTGGACGACAAAAAGGGAAATCAACTGCTGACAAATGCTGTCGCCATTCAATCTCAGCTCCATGGCTGCAATATTTTTTTCATTTTTGGGGGAAGAGGAGCTCACTCCTCGTCGAAGAGCGTGTTGATTTCCTCGATTTCTTCTGTATCAAACCATTTTGCCAGTTTTTCGTGTGCCTTTTGTTTGACTTCGTCAGAAACGTCACCCCACACCTTTTTCAAAACATAGATGAGCACTGCCATGTCGTCGCCCAACCCTAGGATGGGAAATGCGTCAGGGATGGTGTCAAGTGGGCTGATGAGATAGCCCAGGGCGGCAATGATGATAGCTTTGTCTTTGACCGACACTTTGTCGCTTTGCAGTGTGTAATATAGGATGAGTGCGGCATAGACCAATTTGGAGCCGGCACGTTTTGCGATGCGTGAGATTTTTTCGACGAAAGTCTTTGAAGAAAACCTATCGCTGTATGGCATAAAATCTGGTAATTCCATATCCTAGAAGAGTTTTGTTGTGTGCAATTGTTGTTATATTTTTCATTGCAAAGCTACAAATTAATTTTAATTCGGGCAAAATTTTTTATTTTTTTAGGTGTTTTTCAGTCGTTGAACTTGTTTTTATTCATTTTTTTTGAAAAAAGAAGGAGGCAGTGCTTCTGTAAGCCGGGTTCTGTGCTCTCCAACGCTCTCGCGTTAGAGAGTGTCTGTCATTTATCTACGCCGCCGGTTGCCCGCCGGCTCAAGCGTTCTACCCTCCGTCGTAAAATTTCTTTTTCAGGCGGGCAGCCTTCAGACGACGGTTTACATGAACTTGCAGCCTCCGGTTTGCACAGCTCAGCGATCGCCCGCTGACTGGTGGGCTCTTACCCCGCCTTCTCACCCTTGCCACTTGACAGTGGCGGTTGTTTTCTTCTGCAATAACCTACTGTTGCCAATAGCTCCTATTTTCAGGAGCGGAGTGCCCTTTGCTGCCCGGACTTTCCTCCTGCACGTCCTTTGATGGTGCCGGCGACAGACCGAAGCGCTGCATCCGTTTGCAAAAGTAATCATTTTTGTTGAATTGGCATCGGAAAAGTACTTGTTTTCTGGATTTTTATTGTCTTTTACCTTGCTTTTGCTGTAGCATTGTGAGGAAATCGGCTACGATGTAGGAGCTGCCGCCAACAAAGATGAAATCATTGGGCTGGGCTTGTCTCAATGCCGTCTGATAGGCTTGTTCTACGTTGTTGAAGGTTTCTCCTGTTAGATGATGTTGCAGCGCGAGCTCTTGTATTTTTCGTGCTGGTATGGCGCGGTGTGTGTCGGCTTGGGTAAAAAAATAGGTTGCTCGCCTTGGCAGCAGTGCCAGTATGGCGTCGACATCTTTGTCGTCTACCATGCCAAAGACGACAAGCATGTTTTCGCATTTCTGCCGACTGAGTTGCTGGCTGAGGTATTTCCATCCGTCGGCATTGTGCCCTGTGTCGCAAATGACGAGGGGGGAGTCGTTGGTTGTTTGCCATCGTCCCATCAATCCTGTAGTTTTTGTGACGTTCAGAAATCCGTTTTTAACGGCTTCTTTTGTGGTGATGATGCCCATCGTCTCGAGTTGCTGGGCGGCGCAAAGTATGGTATTTGTGTTTTTGACCTGGCAAAATCCGGTTAATTCGCTCTCTATTGTGCCGAAATGTTGTGTATGGTATACCATTCGGCCGTTTTTTGAACCTTTGAAGACTGCTTTTTCGTCGTTTTCTTCGGCAAAAATGACCGGCGCTGCCTTTTCTTCCGCTTTTTGAGAGAAAATGACCCGGGTCTCAGGAAGTGTTTCCCCAATGACGACAGGAACATTCGATTTGATGATGCCCGCTTTTTCTGCGGCGATTTCAGGCAAGGTCGTGCCGAGGAATTGCGTGTGGTCAATGCCGATGTTGGTGATGACTGATAGAATGGGAGTGATGATGTTGGTGCAGTCAAGTCTTCCGCCGAGCCCCACCTCGATGACAGCGATGTCTACTTGCTTGTCTGCGAAATATTGGAAGGCGAGGGCAGTGGTGAGCTCGAAAAAGGAAGGGTGTAGCGGCTCAAAAAAACTCCGGTGCTTCTGGACGAATTCCATGACATATCCTTCTTCAATGCATCTGCCGTTGACCCTGATGCGCTCTCGGAAGTCGACGAGGTGCGGCGAGGTGTATAGTCCAACTTTGTAGCCATTTGCTTGCAGTATGGCTGCCAAAGTGTGTGATGTTGAGCCTTTTCCGTTGGTGCCTGCTACATGGATGCTTTTGAATTGCTGGTGCGGATGCCCCAAATGCCTGTCAAGTTCAAGGCTGTTGTAAAGTCCCTCTTTGTAGGCGGTATTGCCAATCTTTTCAAATACAGGCGTGCTGCTGTAAAGGTAGTTGAGCGTTTCGGTATAGTTCATAACTCAAAAAGGACTATGCAAACAACTTTTCGAGGAGCTTGCATAGTCTTTGTTTAATTGGTTTTCAATTGAAATAGTTCTTGAAACGTTGGAAAATTGTTTGTTTTGTGGCATTGTCGCCGATGAAATTTTCCTTTCCTTTGAGCTTGGTCATCAGCTCCTTTTCCTCTCTGTTAAGTGCTTTGGGAATGTAAACGCTGATGTTGACGATGAGGTCTCCGTTGCCTCGTCCGTAGCCCTGCACTTCGGGCAGCCCTTTTCCTCTGAGCCTTAATGCCGTTCCTGGCTGCGTGCCCGGCTCAATTTTGATGGTCACCTTTTTCTTGTCTACGGTTGGAATCTCGGCCTGTCCGCCCAATGTGGCAGTGGGGACGTCGAGTAAGAGGTTGTAAATCAGGTTGTTACCGTCTCTTATGAACGTTTCTTCGGGTTCCTCTTCAATGAGTACATGAATGTTGCCCGTCATGCCGTTGCGTTTTCCCGCATTCCCTTTTCCGGGGACGTTGACGATCATTCCGTTGGCGACACCTGCGGGGATATTGATTTCCACCACTTCTTCACCTTTAACCACCCCTTCGCCGTGGCAGTGCGGGCATTTGTTCTTGATGACAGTCCCCTCGCCGTTACAAGTTTGGCAAGTGGTTTGGGTTTGCATGATGCCCATGATGGTCTTTACG
The DNA here is from genome assembly GCA_900319895.1 of uncultured Prevotella sp. Taxonomy (GTDB): domain Bacteria; phylum Bacteroidota; class Bacteroidia; order Bacteroidales; family Bacteroidaceae; genus Prevotella. The sequence continues at coordinate 6,885 of ONQK01000204.1, forward strand.
GTGCGCATGGTGATGCCGGAACCGTGGCAGGTTGGGCAGGTCTCGGCATGGCTGCCTGGTGCGGCGCCGCTGCCGTGGCATGAGGTGCATTGGATGTCTTTTTTGACCTTGAATTTTTTTGTCACGCCTGTCGCGATTTCTTGTAGCGATAGGCGTACACGCAACCTGAGGTCGCTGCCCTGATGTTGGGCATGTCGTGCACCTCTTCCCCTGCTGCGCCCAAAGCCTCCGAAGCCTCCAAATCCTTCTTCAAACAAGTCGCCGAACATGGAGAAGATGTCATTCATGTCCATTCCGCCGCTGAAACCTTCAAATCCTCCTCCTGGGGCGTTGAAGCCGAACTGGTCGTATTGCTGCCGTTTCTGCGGGTCGTGTAGGACCTCGTATGCCTCGGCGGCTTCTTTGAACTTTTCTTCTGCCTCTTTGTCGCCTGGATTGCGGTCGGGATGGTATTTTATCGCAATTTTGCGGTATGCCTTTTTCAACTCGTCTTCCGTTGCGTTTTTGCCGACGCCCAGAACTTCATAATAATCTCTCTTTGCCATAATCGCTTGTTATTGTCCGACCGCGACTTTTGCGTGGCGGATGACTTTATCGTTGAGTGTATACCCTGTTTGTACGCAGTCGATGACTTTCCCTTTTTTCTCATCTCCTATCCCGGGCACCATTGCTACTGCCTCGTGGTAGTCGACGTCGAAATCTTTATTCTCGGTTTCTATGGCTTTTACCCCAAGGCTTTCCAGTGTGGCAAGGAATTTTTTGAAGATGAGCTCCATGCCTGTTTTGATGGCTTGTACGTCATCCGATTTTTCTGCCGTTTTAATGGCCAATTCAAAGTCATCTAGGACAGGTAGGATGGCGGTGATGCTTTTTTCTCCGCCATTGAGGATGAGCTCGGCCTTTTCTTTGAGCGTTCTTTTTTTGTAGTTCTCAAATTCCGCAACGGTGTAGAGGTACTTGTCCTGCACTTCCTTCAACTGCCGGTTGAGGGCTTCGACCGGGTTGGTCTCATCCTCAACTGCCTCGGCGGCTGTCTCTTGCTCCTCTTGAACCTCTTCTTCCAGTGTGTTTTCTACCTCTTCTTCCAATTTTTCAGGTATGTCCGTTTCCGGTTTATTGTTTTTTGCTTTTTTGTAGCTCATAATTGTATTTCTTTTTTAGGATGTTACAGCAAAAATCTTGCCAATTGTTGTTGGAAAGCTCTTTTATGCATTTTTGTCATACATTTTTGCCTTTTGCGCTTTGATGTTCTCGTCATAGATGTATTCATCGTATTCCATGAGCTTGTCGATGGTGCCGCTGGGGGTCAGTTCTATGATCCGGTTGGCAACGGTGTTGATGAATTCATGGTCGTGTGAGGCAAACAGGACGTTTCCTTTGAAGCCGATGAGGTTGTTGTTGAAAGCTTGGATGGATTCGAGGTCGAGGTGGTTGGTGGGCGTGTCGAGGATGAGGCAGTTGGCGTTTTTGAGCTGCATGCGGGCAATCATGCAGCGCATTTTTTCGCCTCCGGAGAGTACGTTGACTTTTTTGAGCACTTCTTCGCCCGAGAATAACATCCTGCCCAGATAACTTTTCATGACGACCTCGTTGCCTGGACCGAACTGGCTGAGCCAGTCCACCAGGTTCATCTCGCTGTTGAAAAACTCGGTGTTGTCGAGCGGCAGGTATGCGGTAGTAATGGTGACACCCCATTTATAAGTGCCGGCGGCAGCCTCGCGGTTGCCGTTGATGATTTCAAATAGGGCTGTCATAGCTTTTGGGTTATGCGAGAGGAAGACAGTTTTCTGGCCTTTTTCAATGTTGAACGACACGTTGTCGAACAACACGGTTCCGTCGCTGTCAACTGCCTTGAGGCCTTCTACTTCGAGAATCTGGTTGCCTGGCTCGCGCTCCATCTGAAAGATGATGCCGGGGTATTTGCGGCTTGAGGGGCGGATTTCTTCGACGTTGAGTTTCTCCAACATCTTTTTGCGCGAGGTCGTCTGTTTCGACTTGGCCACGTTGGCTGAGAAGCGGCGGATGAATTCTTCCAGCTGTTTGCGTTTCTCTTCCGCCTTCATCCGCTGGTTTTGTGCCTGCCGAAGGGCCAATTGTGAACTTTCATACCAGAATGAGTAGTTGCCCGAGAATACGGTGACTTTGCCAAAGTCAATGTCCACGGTTTGGGTGCTGACGGCATCCAAGAAGTGACGGTCGTGAGATACCACCAATACGCATTGCTCGACATTGCTGAGGTATTCTTCCAGCCATCTCACGGTGTCGAGGTCGAGGTCGTTGGTCGGCTCGTCCAGCAGCAAGTTGTCGGGATGCCCGAAGAGTGCCTTGGCCAGCATGACGCGCACTTTTTCGTTGTTCGACAGCTCTGACATCAGTTTAAAGTGCTCACTTGCTTTCACGCCAAGGTTTTGAAGTAATTGCGCGGCCTCGCTCTCGGCTTCCCATCCGTTGAGCTCTGCAAATTTCAGCTCGAGGTCGGCGGCGCGCAGCCCGTCTTCGTCCGACATTTCTTCTTTGGCATAAAGCGCCTCACGCTCTTTCATGTTCTCCCAAAGTGGCTGATGTCCTTGCAAGACGGTGTCCATGACAGTAAACTCATCGTATTTGAAGTGGTCCTGGTCGAGTACGGACAATCGCTCGCCCGGCCCGAGCTCAATGGTTCCCTTGTTGGCCTCGAGTTCGCCACTGATGGCTTTCAGCAGGGTTGACTTTCCTGCGCCATTGGCACCAATGACACCGTAGATGTTTCCGGCGGTGAACTTGACGTTCACGTCTTTGTAAAGTACTCTTTTTCCAAATTGAATCGCGAGATTTGTAACTGTAATCATAATTGCAATACCTTAATATTATATTTTTGGGGTGCAAAGGTACGAAAAAATACTGGAATAACAATTTTTTTTCTTCATGTTTCATCTGCCATCCTGCAAAACAGGCAACTTGAGCGACTTTTGATGATTTTTTGGGGCTTTTATTTGTCGAAATGGAATATAATTTTTAATTTTGCACACAATATTTAGTTTGTGCAAACAAAGTATTTAAATAAAATAAAAAGTACTTTTGGCTTATGTCTATATCGAAAACCCGTCAGAAACTTGTTGATGTCGCTCGGCAGTTGTTTGCCAAGAACGGCATCGCCAACACGACAATGAATGATATAGCTGTTGCCTCGGGCAAGGGCAGGCGGACATTGTATACTTATTTCAAGAGTAAGGAAGACGTGTATTATGCAGTCATTGAAGGCGAGCTGGAACGCTTGAGCGACAAGCTTGACGAAGTGGCGGCCAAGAAGATCCGTCCGCAGGACAAAATCATCGAGCTCATCTATACGCATTTGAACATGATTCGCGAGACGGTGGTCCGCAACGGGAATCTTCGCGCCGAATTTTTCAGGAACATCTGGATGGTGGAAAAGGCGAGGAAGCATTTTGATGAAGATGAGCTGGACTTGTTCAGAAAAGTCTATGCAGAGGGAAAATCCGAAGGTGAATTTGACATTGAAGACGTGAATCTTGTGGCAGACATCACCCATTATTGCATCAAAGGGCTCGAAGTTCCTTACATCTACGGCCGTCTTGGCAATGGGCTCACCGAAGAGGCGAGCCGCCCCCTGGTGGCAAAAGTGGTCTACGGAGCCTTGGGAAAACTGTCTGTCAAATAGGCATTTCAGCCAAGAATGAATGAGAAAATGAAATTTTAACCATTTAAAAGACATAGAGAAACATGGGATTATTAACTGGTAAGACCGCCATCGTAACAGGGGCGGCGCGCGGTATCGGAAAGGCTATCGCACTTAAATTTGCAGCAGAAGGGGCAAATGTTGCCTTTACAGACCTTGTCATCGACGAAAACGGGCAGCAAACCGAGAAAGAGATTGCAGCCCTGGGCGTTAAAGTGAGAGGATACGCCAGCAATGCAGCGGATTTTCAAGAGACGGCCAATATCGTTACTCAAATACAGCAGGAATTTGGAAGCATAGACATCCTCGTAAACAATGCCGGCATCACAAGGGACGGACTGATGATGCGCATGACGGAGCAGCAATGGGACGCCGTCATCTCGGTGAACCTCAAGTCGGCTTTTAATTTCATCCATGCCTGCACGCCCATCATGATGCGGCAAAAAAGCGGCTCGATCATTAACATGGCATCGGTTGTCGGCGTCCATGGCAATGCAGGGCAGGCCAATTACGCCGCCTCGAAGGCCGGGCTTATCGCGCTTGCCAAAAGCATCGCTCAAGAGGTGGGCAGCCGCGGCATCCGCGCCAATGCCATCGCGCCAGGGTTCATTGATACTGCCATGACGCAGGCGCTTACCGATGATGTGCGCAAAGACTGGATCCAAAAAATCCCGCTGCGCCGCGGCGGAACCGTCGAGGATATTGCCAACGTGGCAACATTCCTTGCTTGCGACCTTTCTTCTTATGTGACAGGCCAGGTGATCCAGGTTGACGGCGGCATGAATACCTAGGAAAGTGTTTTTGAAGATGTAAAGACGCAGGAATGCAGTCAAAGACGGAGCATTCTTATTGCCAAGACAAAATAATATGGTGGAAATGCGGGTCGTCTGTTTTTCTACCATGTTATTTTTGGAGCAAGTGCTGGTCTCAGGCAGACAAAAGCCTCTTTGTCTGAGCCATTTCATGAAAAAATGCGTACCTTTGCCAAAATTCCATCAAAAAATGTAGAATAATATGCAAGTCGTTTACGAGGATAATCATTTGATAATAGTGTACAAAGAGAGCGGCGAAATCGTGCAAGGCGACAAAACCGGCGATGTGCCGCTGTCGGAAGTCGTTAAGGCATACATTAAGACAAAATACCAGAAGCCTGGCAATGTTTTCTTGGGAGTAGTACATCGCTTGGACCGTCCGGTAGCGGGACTGGTCGTTTTTGCACGTACCTCAAAAGCTTTGTCACGGCTGAATGAGATGTTCCGGAAGGGTGAGGTGAAGAAAACGTATTGGGCTATTGTGCAGCAACGGCCCAGAGAAGAAACGGGCGAGTTGGAGCATTGGCTGATGCGCAACGAGCAGCAAAACAAGAGCTATGCCTATGCCAAAGAGCGTCCAGATGCCAAAAAAGCAGTGTTGAAATACCAGGTAATCGGCACGTCTGAGCGTTACACACTGTTGCAAGTGGGGTTGTTGACAGGCCGTCATCATCAAATTCGCTGTCAGCTCGCGGCCATCGGCTGTCCCATCAAAGGCGACTTGAAGTATGGGGCAAAACGTTCCAATGCGGATGGGAGCATCTCGCTGCTAGCCAGAGAGATAGCATTCGTGCATCCCGTGTCGAAAGCAACGGTAAAGGTTACTGCTCCGCTTCCGAAAGACAATCTTTGGCAAGCCATCAGCCCTCAATAGGTGAAAGTTTGCTGAAAATAAATACTAAAATATTTGGTGTATTCAAAATAAAAACTTACCTTTGCAACGCATTTTGGCGAAGATGCTGGTAATTTATTTTTAAGGAAGGATGGGTGAGTGGCTGAAACCAACAGTTTGCTAAACTGTCGTACGGGTTACCGTACCGGGGGTTCGAATCCCCCTCCTTCCGCCCGCCTCCGCAATGGACGGCCTTATGGTGGATTCATCTAACGGTTAGGATACAAGATTCTCAATCTTGGCATAGGGGTTCGATTCCCCTATCCACTACGAAAATTTCCTGGAGACCAATGGTTTTCAGGGAATTTTTTGTAATAGGGCAGATGCCTGCCTGTGGTTTACACTTGTTAACACCCTATATAAAAAATTCCAATTAAATTGAATTTTTTTGGTAAAGTTGCCTTTTTTTCGTATTTTTGACAACTCAAAAAACAGAAAAGGATGCGAAAATTATTTTTTTATATACTTTTGGGCATGGCTTCCAGCCTGCAAGCACAGAAAATTACGATGGGCTCGTACATGATGAAAGATGGAGCCCAATACATGGGTGAGATGGTGGGCGGAAGGGCGCACGGCAAGGGCCACACTACATTCAAGACAGGCGACACCTACGAGGGTGAGTACAATAAAGGCAAGCGCCATGGCTATGGCATTTACTCGTTTACCGACGGCGAGCGTTATGAGGGCGAGTGGTTTCAGGACCATCAACATGGCAATGGCACTTACTATTTTGCCAACAACAACAAATATACTGGTTTGTGGTACAAGGATTACCAACAGGGCTATGGCAAGATGCACTATTATAACGGCGATGTCTACGAGGGTGAATGGGACCAGGACAAGCGTACCGGCAAGGGAAAATACACTTTCAAGAACGGTGCGAGCTATGATGGCTATTGGAAGGACGACCAAAAAAATGGCAAGGGGACGTTTGTCTGGGACGACGGAAGTTCGTATACGGGCATGTGGAAGAACAATCAGCGCTCCGGCAAGGGCGTCAACAGATATTCGACAGGCGATGTCTATGAGGGAGAGTGGTCGAAAGACCTGCAAGAGGGAAAAGGTGTTTACCGTTTTAAGAACGGCGATGTCTATGAGGGCGAATACAAAGAAGGTGTTCGTTTTGGGCAAGGCACGTTCAAGTATGCCAACGGTGATTCTTATTCCGGTCATTTCAAGGACGGCGACAAAGACGGCTTCGGGACGTTTGTCTGGAAAAACGGCGACACTTACACGGGGACTTGGAAGGAAGACCGGCAAGACGGCCAGGGCGAATATGTCAAGAAGAACGGCGAGCGCGTGAAAGGCGGATTCAAGAATGGCAAGATCGACGGCGAGGTGATTATCCAATATGCCGATGGCAGCAAGTTCAAGGGAACTTATCGCAACGGCAAGAAAAATGGGAAAGCCATAGAGGAGAATTGCGACGGCATCAGATTTGAGGGCAGCTACAAGGACAATCAGCGCGAGGGCGATTTCATTGAACGTGACAAAAATGGTAAAATCACTGCACAAGGCTATTATGAACGTGGTAGACGCTATACCAAATAACGGTTAAATTGTATAAAACGCGAACTCATGCCTCCTAAAAGCCATCAAGATGCAAAAAAACTAGCCAAGACGCACATCGGTTTGGTGGAGCATGACAGTTTTCTTTTGCCTTACGAGGAGGAAATCGAGCAGCGGCAGGCCTATGTCCGGAAAAAGTTGGAAGAAGTGACAGAAAACGGTGAACAGAGGCTTTCAGAGTTTGCCAACGGTCATCATTACTATGGACTTCACCTCAATCGAGGAAAATGGACGTTTAGGGAATGGCTGCCCAATGCCACAAAAGTATTTCTTGTTGGCGACTTCAATCAATGGCAGCAACGAGAGGCGTTTGAGGCACATCGCATACCGGGCACAGGAGACTGGGAGTTGGTGCTGCCCGAGGATGCCATCTGTCACCAAGACCACTATAAGATGTTCGTTTATTGGGACGGCGGCTGCGGCGAGCGCCTCCCCGCGTGGGCTCGGCGTGTCGTACAAGACCCGCAGACCCACATCTTCTCGGCACA
>ONQK01000203.1 GCA_900319895.1 uncultured Prevotella sp.
AAATTATAGCCACAAAAAAGAGGAACAAGTAAAGAACCGTTCCTCTGCCTTGAGTCGGGATTACTGGACTCGAACCAGCGACCTCGCGCCCCCCAGACGTGTGCGCTACCAACTGCGCTAAATCCCGATACTCTTTTGATTAAAAGCGCTGCAAAGTTACATTTTTTTTTTGGTTGCACCAAATAAAAGTTCATTTTTCAACATTTTTTATGTGAAATCTGATGAAAATCAACGTTTGTCTTTAAAAAAACGCAGCAAAAGCTCTCGGCACTCCTCTTCCAGGATTCCTTCCGTCACCCTCGTTTTAGGATGCAAAATATTTTTATCGACAATCTGATAGCCGCGCTTGGCATCGCTCGCTCCAAAGACGATGCGGGCGACTTGTGCCCATGCCAAGGCGCCCGCACACATCACACACGGCTCCAAAGTGACGTACAAAGTGCACTGCGTAAGGTATTTTCCGCCCAGCCGATTGGCCGCCGCCGTAATGGCTTGCATCTCAGCATGCGCCGTCACATCGTTGAGCGTCTCTGTCAGGTTATGCGCCCGCGAGATGACACGCCCATCGCAGACCACCACTGCCCCAACCGGGATTTCACCTGCCGCAAATGCCAGGTTCGCTTCTGCCAAAGCCTTACGCATAAATTGCTCGTCAAGCTTCTGCAATTCGTCCGCTTTCTCCATTTCCATCATTAAAATTGTGTTGAAGTTACAAAAATACACTTTTAATTTTGTTTTTTTACACAAATTGCCGTATTTTTGCAGCAATATGGCACAGCACAATGAGTTTGGACAATGGGGCGAGGAGTTGGCAGAGCGATTTCTCATTGACGAGGGCTATTTCGTCCGCCATCGCGACTGGCATTTCGGGCATCGAGACATCGACCTCGTAGCCACGGACAAAGACGGAACGTTGGTTTTCGTCGAAGTGAAAACACGGCGAAGTACAGACTTCTCAACACCGGAGGAATCCGTTGACCAGAAAAAGATCCACAACCTTGCCGCCGCCGCGGCCGCCTACATCAAGACATTCCAAGTTGACGTGCCGGTGCGGTTTGATGTCATCACCATCGTGGGCGACGGTGTTTATGAAGCCAAGATCACCCACTACCCCAACGCGTTCCTGCCGCCGACCAATTACGAAAGACCATGAAAAGAAGCATTCTCCGAATCAACGAGACGGACTCTACCAATCGCTTTTTGCGAGAATATCGCGGGATGGAGGACGTGGACTTATTGGTGGCCATGACAGACTTCCAGACAGCAGGAAAGGGTCAGGGCGAGAATCACTGGGAAAGCGAGGCGGCGAAAAACCTGCTCTTCTCCATCAAAATACAGCCCAAGGCGCTTCCTGCCTCAAAACAATACATGATTTCAATGGTCACTGCAATCGCCATACATGAGGTCTTGCGCCAAATCGCCGGAAATTTCACCATAAAATGGCCCAACGACATTTACTGGAAAGACCGTAAGGTCAGTGGGACACTCATTGAGACGCGATATACATCAAACGGGCTGAAAGACGTCATCATCGGTGTCGGCATCAATGTCAACCAAGAAGTTTTCACCAGCCAGGCTCCCAATCCCGCGTCACTCAGACACATCACCGGGGAGACGACAGACAGGGAGGAGTTGCTGGAGCAGGTACTGGAAAAGTTTCAAAAACATTATCAGAAATTACTCGCAGGACAATATGCGGAAATTTCCGACCAATACCACCAATGGCTCTACCGCAAAGACGAATGGAACACTTACATCGACAAAAACGGAAGATTCACGGCCCGAATCGTTAAAGTGAACGACAACGGGCAACTCGTTTTGGAAGATGAGTCCGGAAAACTGCGAGAATACATGTTCAAAGAAATAGAATTTTACATCAAAACAAATCAAAAATAAATTATTTATGGCAAGATTCAAACGGATACTTCTCAAACTCAGCGGCGAGAGCCTCATGGGCAAACAAGGTTTCGGCATCGATCCGGAACGCCTTGCAGACTATGCCCGGCAAATACAAGAAATACACGGGATAGGCGTAGAAATCGGCATCGTCATCGGCGGCGGCAACATTTTCCGGGGGGTGAGCGGTTCCCAAAAAGGTTTCGACCGCGTGAAAGGCGACCAAATGGGCATGTGCGCCACGGTCATCAATTCACTTGCACTCTCGTCGGCATTGGGCGCCATTGGGGTCAAGAACAAAGTGATGACAGCCATCCGCATGGAACCCATCGGCGAGTTCTACACCAAATGGAAAGCCATCGAAGCCATGGAAAACGGGTACGTCTGCATTTTCTCAGCAGGGACTGGATCGCCTTATTTCACGACCGATACGGGGAGTTCACTGCGAGGCATCGAAATCGAGGCAGACGTGATGCTCAAAGGCACACGCGTGGACGGGGTCTATACGGCAGACCCAGAAAAAGACAGCACTGCCACTAAGTTCAACGAAATCACCTTCGACGAGGTCTACCGACGCAGTTTAAAAGTGATGGACCTCACGGCAACAGCGATGTGCAAGGAAAACAACCTGCCCATCTACGTCTTCAATATGGACGTCGTTGGCAACCTGCGCCGTGTCATCGAGGGCGAAGAAATCGGGACGCTAGTGCACAATTGACGACAAGTCTCTCTTTTGAGAAGGGGGAAACGGACAAGAGCCCGCTGCGAATCAATGTTTGCAGCGGGCTCTTGTGATGTCTTACAATGATGGCACTGGTGGAAAACCATGCTACATCAAGAGACTACTTTTTGAGGCTTGCCACTCAATTCGTCTCCTCAAAATCCACATACACACCTTCGTCATCGGCAAAAATCTGCCGCTGCCGCCCATTGCCATGCTGGTTGACCGTTGTTGACCGATGAGTGGTGGACTGCGCACGGCCGCGCGGCGTGCGAAATTGCCTGACAGACCTCAACAGTTGCCTGACAATACCGAAAATTAACAGTATGACGAATATAAATCCGATAGCCAAAACAGCAAAAAGGAACTTGAGTATCATCATTTTTCTTCTGATTTACGTTTAGGCAATAATGAAAGGAATATATACAGTATAACGATTGACGCAATTCCGCCAATGCCTAGAAGCAGGATGTTCAACACAGCCAAGAACAGAAAGACATACCTTATTTCATTGCCTTTCCAGCCCCAACTCTTGAATTTCAGGGCAAACAAAGGCACTTCGCTGACCAAGAGCCAACAACTTACCAAAATTCCGACAAGAATTATCGTTTGCCCCAAAGCGGAATGCAAGGCTCCCGTGTCTTGAGCAACGACAAATGCCCCCCAGAACAAAGCATTGGCAGGCGTCGGAAGGCCGATAAAAGAGGTCAATTGGCGCTCATCCAAGTTGAATTTCGCCAATCGCAGTGCCGAGAAAGCGGCTATCAGAAAAGAAAGATAGGGCACAAAAGGCTGTATGGCCATCATCTCATCGGGCAAAGAGAAGCCTTGAAGCACTTGGAATATAAGTGCAGAAGGTGCAACACCAAAAGTCACCACGTCTGCCAGCGAATCAAGTTCCTTCCCTATCGGAGAACTCACTCCCAGCAAGCGCGCAACCAAGCCGTCGAAAAAATCGAACACCGCACCCAAGATGATCATCAAAAACGCCATGCGCAACTCGCCACTCAATGCAAAAGTGACTGCTATGCACCCCGAAATCAGGTTACAGCATGTAATGGCATTGGGAAGATGGCGTCTAATCCTCATTTTTCTAACGGTCTTCAAAAATTAGTATGTCTATTATTTCAACTTTGCAATCACCGTCTGGTCACCGGTGGTGCGCTGCCCCATGTCCACACAAACCTCCGTACCAACGGGCAAGTAGACATCAACACGCGAGCCAAACTTTATAAATCCTAAATGTTCGTCAATGTAGCAATCCTCACCCGGTTTAGCGTAAGTGACAATACGCCGTGCCATCGCACCGGCAATCTGCCTGCACAACACGTCTACCCCGTCTGGCGTTGTAATCATGACATCCGCGTGTTCGTTCTCCTCACTGGCCTTCGGGAGCCAAGCCTTGTGAAAATTCCCATTGCGATGCTCCACGAACTTCACGCGGCCGTCCACGGGAAACCAATTGGCATGCACATTGAACGGGCTCATGAAAATGGAAATCATCAGACGTTTATCGTTAAAATACCTGGTCTCGTGAACCTCCTCTATAACAACAATTCTACCGTCAGCAGGAGCCACCACGATTTTTCCCGTATCCTCTTGGGGAAAATAGCGAATCGGACATCGGAAAAAGTTCAATACCGTGGCATAGACCGCACCCATCACGACAACAAACATCCAGAACGGAATCTTCGTATCAAAATAACGCCAAAGCAATATAGCTATGGCGGTCAAAACAATAAAACCGTAAATTAACGTGTCTGTACCCTCACGATGTATTCTGATTTTCTTAAGTTTCTTTATTTTTTTCCCCATGCGACAAGTTATTTCTTTTCAAGATGCAAAGTTAATCTATTTTTTCCATTCTGACAAATTTCAATGCCTTTATTGTAGTCATGGCAACAGCATCGCATAGAGTTATAGAGTCGACCAGCAAGTGCAAATTGTTTGCAAATTTAGGTGTAATGTTCGAAAAAGACCCCATCTGGCGTTCCGAAATTTAATCCTCCCTTGGCCTTCTGTTGATTTTTGCTTGTACATTTCTACTTTCCTGCCTATATCACGTCCCCTTTCGTCTTTATCTAATTTCAGAGGAGAAACAACAAACTCGTCTTTATATAAACCAATACCACAAATAGAATTTTTGTGTAATGCCTTAAAAGATTTTAGTGTGAAGTTTCTATGTAACCATTCAGCCTCTATCTCTTTTGACATGTATCTTTTTAAATCAACTTTCTTGACTTGTGTTCGCATTAACATTGCAATCACAGCTTCTCCTAACACTATCGGGGCATCAACACAAATTGTAAGTACAGGATCAGCCAATAGTGCCCAACCTGTATTTTGCCATATATACAAGAGACGATCTTATAATTATTTGACAGTTTACAAACTG
>ONQK01000202.1 GCA_900319895.1 uncultured Prevotella sp.
CTTGGGTCTGCGAGCCTTCCCCGACGACATCAAACTGGCAGTTTACGAACAGCAAAACGGCGTGTGTCCGCTCTGCGGCGAGCATTTCGACATCGGACAGATGGAGGGCGACCACATCACGCCGTGGCGCGACGGCGGGCGGACAATCATTGAAAACTGCCAGATGCTGTGCCGCGAGTGTAATCGGCGGAAGGGGGCGAGGTAAGCGATTGCCAAGACCATGTTTAAAGAAAAGAAAAGACACATCACCGTTTAAAGAAAAGACACATCGCCAAATATACAAAAGCGTGCCATCAAGCATGTAAAAATGTATTCGGAAGGCTATTCCGAACAACTTTTCTGTCTTCAAATTTCATTTTTACTGAAAATTCCCTATTTTTTCAGCTCCTCCCTTAAAAATTGGGGCGTATACCCCTTTTTAGACCTGGCCACCTCTTCCGGAGTGCCTGCCGACAAGAGTCGACCGCCGCCTCTACCTCCATCGGGGCCGATGTCAATAATGTGGTCTGCCATTTTTATGACATCCAGGTTGTGCTCAATGACCAATACCGTATTTCCCCGCTCCACGAGCCGTTGCAGCACCTCCAACAAGATGCGGATGTCTTCAAAATGCAGCCCCGTGGTCGGCTCGTCAAGGATATAAAACGTTTTTCCCGTGTCACGTTTCGACAGTTCCGTCGCCAACTTCACCCGCTGACTCTCGCCGCCCGACAAAGTGGTTGATGATTGTCCCAATTTGATGTACCCCAGCCCGACATCCTGTATGCTTTTTATCTTTTGCACGATGTTGGGCACCGCCTCAAAGAACTCAACAGCCTGATTTACAGTCATATCGAGCACATCAGCGATGGATTTCCCCTTGTAGCGCACCTCCAGCGTCTCACGGTTATACCGTTTGCCGTAACAACTTTCGCAAGGCACCATCACGTCGGGCAAGAAGTTCATTTCAATGGTCTTATAACCATTTCCACCACAAGTTTCGCAACGTCCACCTTTTACGTTGAAAGAAAATCGACCGGGCTTATAGCCTCGAATTTTCGCCTCAGGCAGCTCAACAAAGAGCGACCGGATGTCATTAAAGACGCCGGTATAGGTCGCCGGGTTGGAGCGCGGCGTCCTCCCGATAGGCGACTGGTCTACATTCACCACTTTGTCGATATGCTCGAGCCCTTCAACACTCTTGTAGGCCATTGGCTTTTTCAGCGAGCGATAAAAATGCTGCGAGAGAATGGGCTGCAGCGTCTCATTGACCAGGGTCGACTTTCCCGACCCGCTCACGCCTGTGACAACGATGAGCTTGCCCAGCGGAAACTCCACATCCACGTTTTTCAGATTGTTGCCGGCAGCTCCTTTGATGACTAATTTCTTGCCTGAGCCGCTACGGCGCGCCGCCGGCACCTCGATTTTCTTTTTTCCGTTCAAATATGCTGCCGTGATGGTCGTTTTTTTCAGCATTGCCTCCGGTTTGCCTTGAAAGACCACCTGGCCGCCTTTCCTGCCCGCCTTTGGGCCGATGTCCACCACATAATCGGCACTGAGCATCATGTCTTTATCGTGCTCAACAACAATGACCGAATTGCCCAAGTCGCGCAAATCTTTCAGCGATTTGATGAGTCGATGGTTGTCACGCTGATGCAGCCCGATGCTTGGCTCATCAAGGATATAAAGTACATTCACCAGCTGCGAACCGATTTGTGTTGCCAGGCGTATGCGCTGGCTCTCACCACCCGAGAGCGAGGCAGAAGGGCGATTCAGGGAAAGATAATTGAGCCCGACATCCAACAAGAAGTCGATTCGTGTGCAGATTTCCTTCAAAATCTCCCCGGCAACCTTCGTCTGCGTGGCATCGAGATGCGGCATGACCTCGTCAAGCCATTTACGCAGGTCGGAAAGGTCCATGGCCGCCAATTCGGAGATGTTTTTGTCCCACAGCCGATAAGAGAGCGACTCGCGGTTGAGGCGCGCGCCATGGCACTCCTGGCACTGACAAGTGGCCAAGAACTGGTCGGCCCACTTCTGCCCACTTGCGCTATCATCGTTGTCCATAATGTCGTGCAGGTATTTGATGATGCCATTATACTCCACGAAATAATCACTGGAAGTGTGGACCAACTCTTTGGCGATGCGCACTTTTTCCAGCGAGCCATACAAAATCTCGTCCATACACTCTTTCGGCACCTTTGCCACCTCCGTCTTCAAGTCAATGTCATAGCGCCTTAAAATCGCCTCTATTTGCCAGAATATCATCTGGGGCTTATACTTTCCGAGCGGTAAAATCGCCCCCTCGTGAATAGAAAGTGACTTGTCGGGGACAACCTTGTTCAAGTCGATTTCATTCACATGTCCCAGCCCTTTGCACCTCGGGCAGGCGCCCTCGGGAGAATTGAAAGAAAAAATGTTCGGCGCCGGATCTTTGTATGCCATGCCAGTGGTCGGACACATCAGGCGCTTGGAAAAATACTTGGCACTTCCCGTGTCGGCATCCAGAACCATGACAAGTCCCTCACCCTGCCTCATGGCAATGCCAACCGACTTGCGCAAACGCTCTTCATCTGCGGCACGCACCTGCAATTTATCAATAACCACCTCAATGTTGTGATTCTTGTAGCGGTCGACTTTCATGCCGCGTACGATGTCCTGCAGCTCGTCGTCAACACGAATATACAGATAGCCCTTGCGACGCATGCTCTCAAACAACTCACGATAATGGCCTTTGCGGTTGCGGATGAGCGGGGCGAGGATATAAATTCGCTTGTCCGCATAGTCATCAAGAATCATCTCAATAACCTTTTCTTCCGTATATTTCACCATCTTTTCGCCCGTCACATAACTATGCGCCGTACCCGCTCGAGCATACAAAAGGCGCAAAAAGTCATAGATCTCAGTCGTCGTGCCCACCGTCGAG
Organism: uncultured Prevotella sp.; assembly: GCA_900319895.1. GTDB lineage: Bacteria > Bacteroidota > Bacteroidia > Bacteroidales > Bacteroidaceae > Prevotella. The sequence goes on from ONQK01000202.1 coordinate 2,906, forward strand.
CGCGGATTTTTATTCGTCGTCTTCTGCTCAATGCTAATGACAGGGCTCAAACCCGTTATCTTGTCCACATCAGGACGCTCCATCGCACCCAAAAAATTACGGGCATAGGCCGAAAAAGTTTCGATATAGCGCCGCTGACCTTCCGCATAAATCGTGTCAAAAGCCAACGAGGACTTGCCCGAGCCCGAAAGTCCGGTAAACACCGTCAAAGCGTTTCTCGGAATGCTCACGTCAACATTCTTCAGATTATGTACGCGCGCACCGAGCACAACTATTTTGTCTTCTTCACTTTTCATAATTACAAGTCAAACAATTGGCAAAGATACGAAATTAAGATGAAGTTTAGGCCGCGAAAACATTTTTTTAGACAATTTCAAATTTCATCAACGAAAAATCTACGCAAAAACACAATTTAAAACAGAAATTTTCGCACCCATTTTAAGTGTATCAACGAATTAAACCTCAACGAAAAAATGTCGAAAACAAACAAAACATTTTGTTGCAAATCGGAAAGAAGCCGCCAGAACAAGTTGCCGTGAAAGTGGAAACGAAAGGCAGGCATTCAAAAAATGAAAGCTTTAACAAAAAACAACATTACACTGATTATCATGTCGTTACATTTATTTAACATCAAAAACAAAAGATTCGACATCCTCCACCATTCCCACTATTTCCTGCTTTTGAGAGACTTAATACCTTCCGTCATTCTCGCTGTATCCCCTAAGAAGGTTTACATCGCGTTTAAACTTATACTCCCTTCCGTCGGCACCCTTGGCTTTGACCACTACAAAATACACACCTTGCGCAACGTCTTTTCCGTTGAACTTCCCGTCCCATCCGCCGGCAGGGTCGTGCCATTCATAAAGTTTCTGCCCCCACCGATTATAGATGTAGGCGTCGAACTCCACGATACTTTGATAGCCTTCCTTCGCCTTGTAAATGTCGTTGATGCCGTCACCATTTGGCGAAAAAGCATTGGGCATGTCAAGCCGGCTCTCGGAAACAGAAATCCTGATCGGATCGCACTCTATTTTCACCGTGTCCGAACCATCCACGAAGGTCGCCAGCAGCTTCACGGCATGCGCGCCCGCTTTCTTGAAGACATATTCTGTGTTTTCTTCGTATCTGACCATATACGGCTGCCCATTTCCTTCCGTGAAGAACTGCCACTCGTAGTACGCCAAGTAATTTCCCAAGTTGGAGGGTTGGGCCAGAAAAGTGACGGAAATCGGTGCCGATCCGCTGAATTGCACGCCCTCCTGCGTACCTTCGGCAGTCGTGAACAAAGCCGTCGGGCTGACACTTGGCGGCGTGTCAGCGCAAACCGTATTTGGGATGACAAAAGGTGCAAAAAATGCAATAACTAGATGACAGATTAGCTTCATAATTAAAATATTTAACGCAAAAATACAGAATAAAGTTGATTTTACAATACTTTTTTTGTATTTTTGCACGGAATTAAATAAATTTGAGCCGAAAATGATACGATTTCTAAGATATGCAAGCCTTTTGTTGATGCTCTTGCTAACGCTACAAGAAGTTCAGGCGCAGCCCAATCAATACAAAGACATGCACAGGGTAAAACAAGGCGAGACCATCTATGGGATTGCCAGGGCATACGGCATTTCGGTGGATGTATTGAAGCGTGCCAATCCCAAGATGAACAACCCGGACTACGTCCTCAGTGTTGACGAATATGTCTTCATCCCCGATACTCCAAACACCAGCGCTAACACTAACACTAACACCAGCACCGGCTCGACGAGCCAGCCCAGCCTTGACAAAGGCGTGAGGGGGAAACAAGTCAACATCGCCGTCATGCTGCCTCTACACAACGTTGACGGCGACGGAAAGCGCATGGTTGAATACTATCGCGGCATCCTCATGGCGTGCCATCAACTGAAGCAAGAAGGCGTTTCCATCAACATACATGCATGGAACGTGCCTGCCGATGCCGACATCCGGCAGATCCTCCTCGAAAACAGTGCCAGCCAGGTTGACTACATCTTCGGCCCGCTTTACTCAAAACAGCTTAAACATCTGGCAGGATTTGCCAAAAGCTACGGCATCAAAGTCGTAGTACCATTCTCCATCTCCAGCAACGAGGTCAACTCGAACAGCCATGTCTTCCAAATATACCAAGACCCGAACAAACAAAACGAGAAGTCGGTCAACGCATTTTTGGAAAGATTCCCCCACCACCACCCTGTTTTCATCGACTGCAACGACTCCACCATCAACCGCAAAGGCTCATTTACCATGGCATTGCGAAAACAATTGGACAAGAAAAAGACAATATACAATATCACCAACCTGAGATCGGCAGAGAGCGACTTCTCAAAAGCGTTTAGCCGGACAATGCCCAACGTGGTCGTCCTCAACACAAGCCGCTCGCCCGAGCTGGGAGCCGCGATACAGAAACTGGAGTTATTGACCCAAAACCACCCAGAGCTCAAGATTTCCCTCTTCGGCTATACGGAATGGCTGATGTATACCCGTCCGTATGCCGAAAAATTCCATAAATACGACACTTACATCCCAACAACGAGCTACCATAACGTGTTTTCCGCCGAGACCAAAGACTTTGAGACCAAATACATCAAACAATTCGGCGAACCAATGATGTACGCCCTCCCGCGTTTTGCCATTACAGGCTACGACCATGCCAATTACTTCATTCGCGGCCTTCTGCTTTACGGAAAAGACTTCAGCGGGGCAAAGACTGACACGCCTTACTTCCCATTGCAAACACCATTATATTTCAGGAAAGTAAGTAAAAATGGAGGGCTGCAAAACGAAAGTTTCATGCTCATCCACTATACCCCACAAAAAAACATAGAATCCATCAGTTACTAAAAAATGCGGAGCCGCCTAGTCACCATATATATTATGATGTGTTCACCTCTTGCCCTGATGGCGCAAATAGGTGACTACCGCAACGGACTCGCCATAGGCTTCAACGGCGGCTATGTGCTCAGCAACATCGGTTTCAATCCAAACGTATCGCAAACGTTCCACAACGGCATGTCGGGAGGACTGACCATCAGATATGTTTCCGAAAAATATTTCAAAACCATCTGCTCCATTCAGGGAGAAATCAATTTCACACAGGCCGGATGGAAGGAAAACATCGTAGATGTCAACAAAAACAAGGTCATCAATCCCATCACAGGACAAAATGAGGCCTACCAACGCACAATCAACTACCTTCAAATCCCAATTTTCGCACACTTGGCGTGGGGAAGAGAACAAAAAGGCGTGAATTTCTTCGTGCAGGCAGGGCCGCAAGTGGGACTCTACCTCAACGAATCAACCAGCACGAATTTCAACCTTGAACAACGCAACACCGAAGACAGAGCCAACAACATCGTGGCGCAAGACACCATGGCCGTCGAAAAAAAGATAGACTACGGCATCGCTGCCGGACTGGGCCTGGAATACTCCATCCCGAAAGTTGGCCACTTCATGCTCGAAGGGCGCTACTACTACGGACTGGGAGACATCTTCCGAAATACAAAGCGCGATTATTTCGGCAAATCAAACATCGGTAACATTATCATCAAATTAACATACTTGTTTGACATTACAAAGACAAAAATATAACAATATTCACAATTAAAATTTTAAAATTATGTTTGAAGGACAACCTAAAGGTTTATTTGCGTTAGCACTGGCTAACACGGGCGAACGATTCGGCTACTACACAATGATTGCCGTGTTCGCATTGTTTCTAAGAGCCAATTTCGGACTAGACCCTGCCATGGCAAGTGTCATTTACAGCACTTTCCTCGGACTGGTCTATTTCATGCCGCTCTTCGGTGGCATCCTGGCCGACAAATTTGGCTTCGGAAAAATGGTAACGGCGGGCATTCTGATCATGTTCGGCGGCTATCTGCTACTCTCTCTCCCATTAGGTGGAGACACAATCGCGCTCATCGTCATGCTGGCAGCATTGGTTTTCATCAGCGTGGGAACTGGTTTGTTCAAAGGCAACCTGCAAGTGATGGTCGGCAATCTCTACGACGACCCGAAATTGGCAGACAAGCGCGACTCGGCCTTCTCGATTTTCTACATGGCCATCAACATCGGCGCACTCTTTGCACCGACGGCGGCCGTGAAAATCAAGAACTGGGCAGAGACTTCGCTCGGAATGTCGGGCAACGATGCCTATCACCTGGCTTTCGCGGTGGCTTGCGCATCGCTGATCCTGTCAATCGCCATCTACTACATCTTCCGTCCGACTTTCAAGCATGTCGAGGGCGGTAAGCGCAAGAAAGACGCAGCGGTAGCCGTCGAGGAAGAACTCTCCCCTGCCGACACGAAGGCTCGAATCGTGGCACTCTGCCTCGTCTTCGCCGTGGTAATCTTCTTCTGGATGGCATTCCACCAGAACGGACTGACGCTGACATTCTTTGCCGACGAATTCACGGCTAACAAGGCAGAGGGACCACACACCATGCCTTTCGACGTCATCAATCTCTTCCTGATAATCATCATTGTGTACGCCTTGTTCTCGCTCTTCCAAAGCAAGACCTCAAAAGCAAAAGGCATCTCGGGCATCGTAATATTGACAGCCATCGCAATCCTTGTCTATAAATATTACCAGGCTACAGGCTCCATTGACGTCTCAGCTCCGATTTTCCAACAGTTCAACCCCTTCTATGTCGTTGCTCTGACACCCGTGTCGATGGCAATCTTTGGAGCGCTTGCACGAAAAGGGAAAGAACCCTCGGCACCACGCAAGATTGCCTACGGTATGCTCGTGGCAGCCATCGCTTTCGGCGTGATGATCTTCGCTTCTATCGGACTTCCGATACCAGAGCAGGAAATGGGACCCGACGGGCAGCTTGTGGGCAAGCATGTGGCTGATGTATCGGCTTACTGGCTCATCGGAACTTACCTGATCCTGACTTTTGCCGAATTGTTGCTTTCTCCGATGGGAATCTCCTTCGTATCGAAAGTGGCGCCTCCCAAATACAAAGGTATGATGATGGGTGGATGGTTCGTAGCAACAGCTATCGGCAACTTCCTCGTGGCAGTCGGTGGTCTGCTATGGGGAAAGATGCCGCTCACAATCGTCTGGACCGTCTTCCTCGTGCTCTGCATCCTCTCCGCACTCTTCATGTTCGCCATGATGAAGCGCTTGGAAAAAGTTAGCTAAATTCCATAAAACATAAAATAAAAAAGTCTGCACCCTAAAATTCAAGTGCAGACTTTTTTTATGCTTAAGCCAAGAGTGGATAACATCATTCCCAACTCCTCAAAACAACATAACTCGATTCAACAAGACATCTTATATCAACAGCACTTGACACACCTTTGACTAACATAAAAACATCGCATCGGGAAAACGAACCGTCTTGCAAGAAAATTTTTACGACAATTATGAATTTATTGCAAAAATTGAACTATCTTTGCAGCACATCCGCTACAACCTGCTCGACCTGCCCGCCGAGGTGCGATTCCAGAACGGAGGGAAGACCGAGTACCGATACAGTGCCGCAGGAGA
>ONQK01000093.1 GCA_900319895.1 uncultured Prevotella sp.
CAGACGGCACCCCTTAGCCTACGCTTTGTAAGCCGCCGCAAAGGTATAAATCTTTTTCGTATTAACCGCATTTTCGACCTTTTTTTTACTCCATGGACATAAAAAATTGCTTCATGGGCATAAAAATTGCGACCGGATGATGATTGGCGATGGGGCATGAACGACATCGGCATGCTCTCTTTTCCAGACAAGAAAACATGCCGATGTCGTTTTTTAAGGCAGCGACGTAAAAGCCGCATCTATTTTTGCCTAGATTTTTTCTTGGGGCTCGTCAAAACCTTCTTCCGGATGGCCTTTTGCCTCGTCCATGAGACTTTCAGCCTTTTCCCCCATGCTGTCGATGGTCTCAGCCACACTGTTCATCGCATTGTCAAATGCCGATGAAGCCTCTGCCCGGCTGCCGTCACCTTCAAGTATGTATTTGGGCGAATCCCCCCATTTGTTGGATTCTTGTTTGCTGTCACAAAAAGTCAAGAAAAGCAAAGCTAGCCCATAGATATAGAAAATGCTACAGAACACCACTGGCAATGGTTCTTCGCTCACGTTCTCCAGAAGTTCATATGCCCTCGTATAACCGCTCGTAAGAATATAACAAATAAAATGCAAGCAGTAAAGCCCTAACAACCACCATCCACTGACGCCAACATCATGAAGACGACGGATTTCCAAAGGTATCAATAACAAAGAAAAGATAAGAGAAATGAGTGCAAACAATACCATAAAGACCATCCCCACTACTGCTTTTCCCTGAAAAATAAAGAACGCCCCTATGACAAACAAGAGAGAAATCGATAAAAAGTATGCCAATTTAGTCCACCAATATTCACTTCTGCGCGAGCGGCCGCGCCAATCCCATAAACGTTCCGACAATGCTGTTTTAACTGCTTCCATGAAGCCTAGTCTAGGTTTTGCGATGTAGTTACTCATAAATATAAATTTAAAATTGTTATGAAATAAAGTGTCATTTCTATGTTTTTCATACGCCAAGGCTCATTCTCCCAGCAAGTCAGGACGCAGCCGCCGTGTCCTTTCCATGGCCTGCTCCAATTCCCATGCCTTGATTTTGGCTTCATTCCCGCTGAGCAGGATTTCCGGCACCTTCCAGCCTTTGTAGTCGGCAGGCCGAGTGTAAATCGGAGCCGAGAGCATGTCGTCCTGGAAACAGTCGGACAATGCGCTCTGCTCATCGCCAATGACGCCAGGCACCACACGCACGATGGCATCTGCCATGATGGCTGCCACGAGCTCGCCGCCAGTGAGGACAAAGTCGCCGACACTGATCTCGCGGGTGATGAGATGGTCGCGGATGCGCTGGTCGATGCCTTTGTAGTGGCCACAAAGGATGATGAGATTTTCCTTGAGCGACAAGTCGTTGGCCACATGCTGGGTAAATTGCTCGCCGTCCGGACTGGTGAAGATCACCTCATCGTAATGCCGCTCTGCCTTGAGTGCCGATATGCACCGGTCAATGGGCTCGCATTGCATCACCATGCCTGCAAAACCGCCATAAGGATAATCGTCCACACGCCGCCATTTGTCAGTGGAATAGTCGCGCAAATTGTGGAGATGTATCTCTGCCAGCCCCTTCTTTTGGGCGCGGGCGAGGATGGATTCATGGACAAAGCCTTCCAACATTTCAGGAAGTACGGATACGATGTCTATTCGCATGCTGCAAAATTAGTATTTTTTCTCGAAAACAAGCATCATTTCAAGCTTTTTTCCACCACAGACGCCAAGAATCCGGCGCAAATCAAATCTTTTTCGTAACTTTGTGGGCAAAACCAAGAGATTATGGAAGAAAAAGAGCGGATTTTCAAGCTGAGAGAAGAGTTGCACGCACATAACTACAGGTATTATGTGCTCAATCAGCCAACCATTGACGACCAAACCTTCGACATGCTCATGCGCGAGTTGCAAGACCTGGAGCAACTGCATCCAGAACTCGCCGACCCGAACTCGCCGACCCAACGCGTAGGCAGCGACCTGAGCCGCGACTTTCAACAAGTAGAGCACCAATATCCGATGTTGTCGCTTGCCAATACCTACAACGCACAGGAAGTGGCAGGATGGTACGAAAGCGTGTCAAGAGGATTGGAAGGCAAGCCGTTTGAAGTCTGCTGTGAGCTGAAATACGACGGGCTGAGCATCTCTTTGACCTACGAAAACGGGCAGCTCATGCGCGGCGTGACGCGCGGCGACGGTGTCAAAGGCGATGATGTGACAGCCAATGTGCGGACGATACGCTCCATACCACTGGTGCTCAAGCCCGAGGGGAAAATCCCGCGAAACTTTGAAATCCGAGGCGAGATCCTTATGCCTTGGTCGGTTTTCAATCAACTGAACCAAGAGCGCGAGGCCGCCGGCGAATCGCCTTTTGCCAATCCGAGAAACGCGGCCAGCGGGACATTGAAAAGCCTTAGCCCGGCACTGGTGGCAAGCCGGAGGCTGGACGCCTACCTCTATTATCTTTTAGGCGAACAACTCCCCGCGGACGGGCACTTTGAGAATTTGCAACAAGCAAGACAATGGGGGTTCAAGGTCGACGAGAGCATTCGGAAAGTGAGCTCGATGCAAGAGATCTACGACTTCATCAGCTATTGGGATGAGCGGCGAAAGGACTTGCCCGTGGCGACCGACGGCATCGTGCTGAAAGTCAATTCCCTACGGCAGCAGCGCCATTTAGGGTTCACTGCCAAGAGCCCACGCTGGGCAATTGCCTATAAATTCAAAGCCGAAAGAGCGTGTACAAAGCTCGTGGACGTGGTCTACCAAGTGGGAAGGACGGGTGCCGTGACGCCCGTGGCGATTATGGAGCCCGTCCCACTGGCAGGAACGACGGTCAAACGGGCGACACTGAATAACGAAGACTTCATCAAGTCGTTCGACCTGCATTTTCAGGATCATGTCTATGTGGAAAAAGGCGGTGAAATCATTCCCAAAATCGTTGGCGTAGAGACGAGCCGACGGCAGCCCGGCGCGCCACCCGTGGTTTTTGCACATGTGTGTCCGGAATGTGGGACGGCACTGGTGCGCATGGACGGCGAGGCGGCCTACTATTGCCCCAACGAGGCAGGCTGTCCGCCGCAGATCAAGGGACGGATCGAGCATTTTATTGCCCGCAAAGCCATGAATATCGACAGCTTGGGGCCTGAAACCGTGGACGAGTACTATCGGTCAGGGCTCATCCGCAACATGGCAGACCTTTACGACATCTCCGTCCAGCAGATCAACGGGTCGGGCAACCGCGAAAAATCGGCACAAAAAGTGGTCAATGGCATTGCGGCATCCAAAAAAGTGCCTTTTGAGCGCGTCGTCTTCGCCTTGGGCATACGTTTTGTCGGCGAGACTGTCGCCAAAACCCTGGCCCGGCACTTCAAGAATATCGATGCGCTGATGAGTGCCACCCTCGATGGGCTGACGCAGGTGGAAGGCATTGGAGAGAGCATTGCAAAAAGCATCATCGCCTATTTCCACGATGAGGAGAACCGACGAATCGTGGAACGGCTGCGCAATTATGGGCTGCAAATGGCGCTCTCCACTGAGCAAACGGCGAACATGTCTGACAAACTGGCAGGGCTGAGCATCGTCATCAGCGGGGTTTTCAACCGCCACAGCCGTGACGAATACAAAGCGCTTATCGAACAACACGGTGGAAAGAACGTGGGGAGCATCAGCAGCAAGACCTCTTTCGTGCTGGCTGGCGAGAATATGGGGCCGTCGAAATTGGCGAAGGCGGAGAGTTTAGGCATACCGGTGATGAACGAGGACGATTTTCTGAGGAAATACGGTCTTGACGACGAAAAACCGGCAGAAAACATACAACTTTCACTGTTTTAGGCAATAAAAGTCGGCGCGGCCTGGAATCCAGCCTGAGTTGCCCTGAACTCGTGGCAACCAGGTGGAAGGACTCCCCTAAAACGCGGCCCCAATGCCAAAAAACACGACAGCATGACCAAAGGGCATGGCTATGAAGCGATAGAATCATGATGAAGTGGAAAAGCTTAAATCAACCCTGAAAAGGCGTGTCTCTCAAATGAGGCACGCCTTTCCCGTTTTTTTCCACACATCACTCCGATGCGGCAATGGGATTCGTCGCCTCTTGGAGCCATAGCCTTTCCTCGTCATCCAGGTGCGGCGCAAGCGTGTCGTAGACCTGTTTGTGATAGCTGTTGAGCCAGCGGAGTTCCTCGGAGGTCATCATTTTGACATCAACGGGAGCCGTGTCGATAGGACACAGAGTAAGCGGCTCGAATTGAAGGAACTCCCCAAACTCCGTCGTCTTGTAGGGAACAATGAGCAAAGTGTTCTCAATTCGCACACCGAAACGCCCTTCGAGATAGATGCCGGGCTCATCGGTGACGGTCATGCCCTGGCGAAGCGGCGCCGGACGATATTCCATGCGTATCTGATGCGGTCCTTCGTGTACGTTGAGGTAGCTGCCCACGCCGTGCCCCGTTCCGTGAAAATAGTTGTAGCCCTCCGCCCACATGTCCTTGCGCGCCAAGGCATCAAGCTGCGTGCCGCTGGCACCATTGGGGAACTTGAGCAATTGGAGTTGTATATGCCCTTTCAAGACCAGTGTATAGACACGGCGCTGCTCATCGGTCAATGGGCCAAGGGCGATGGTGCGCGTGATGTCGGTTGTCCCGTTCTGGTATTGCGCACCGCTGTCGATCAGCAACAGCCCTTCGGGCCTAAGCGGCGCGTCTGTGGCTTGTGTCGCCTCGTAATGCACGATGGCGCCGTGTTCCTGGTATGCCGCTATGGTATCGAAGGAGATGTCACGAAACAGTCGGCGGGCGCGCCGCAGCTCCGTCAGTTTTCTATCGACCGACAATTCTGTCTCTCCTCCTTTCTCGACAGCAGGTTTGAGCCATGTCAGGAATTGTGTCATGGCGATGCCATCTTGCAGCATCGCCGCCTTAAAACCCTCGATTTCCGCCGTGTTCTTCACGGATTTCATGCCCGGAACGGGCGAATTTTCGCACACAATTTTACGTTCCACCGTCTTAAAGAGCGTATAATTGATTTCATTGGGGTCGAGCAGGATGTTGTATTCAAAATAATCGACCAGCCCCTTCCGTACATTCTCATAATCGTCGGTTTCCACACCTTCGCCGTTCAGGTAGGCCTGGATTTCCGGCGTTAGCTTCTCCTTGTCGACATACAAGATGGCTTTCGAGGTGGAGATCAACAGGTAGGACACGAAAACGGGGTTGCAGTGCACGTCATTCCCGCGCAGGTTGAGGGTCCATGCTATGTCGTCGAGCGCGGCGACAAGCATACCGTCGGCATGCTTTTCACGCAATGCGCGACGAATGCGGCCGAGTTTGTCGTGTGCCCTCTCGCCGGCAAATTCCAGCGGCTGTGTCTCAATCCTGTTTTGGGGAATGGGCGGACGGGCTGCCCAAAGCTGCGCCAACGGGTCAAAATTGGTGCGCAAGGTCAGGCCGCCTGCTCTCCGCAAGTCCTCTACAAGCATCGCCACCATGTTGTAAGAGCAAGTCATGCCATCGATGCCAACCTCTTTTGAATCGCTTTTGTCGCTCAACTCTTCGCCCAGCCACTGCGCAATGGTCGGGGTTCCTTCAACTCGCTCCTTCATGAGCACAAACTCAGTGCCTTCAAGTTGCTGCGCCGCCGCGATAAAATAGCGGGAGTCTGTCCATAAAGCGGCACCACTCATGGTGACCACTGCCGTCCCAGCAGAACCGTCGAAGCCTGAAATCCACTCACGTCCCTTCCAATGGTCGGGAACATATTCGCCGTTGTGCGGGTCGGTACTTGGAAAAATAAACGCTGCCAAATGCTCGCGGCGCATCACTTCGCGCAAAGCAGCCAAACGTTGGTTGATGGTCTCTTTCATGTCTTCTGCCTCTTTTTGTTGAAAATTTAATGCAAATATAACGAAAACTTCGGGCAGAACAAACAATTCTGAGGAGTTTTCAAAGATTTTGAGCCCTTGCCCAAAAAATCTCTCCGACTCATCGCCATGTCGATGCGATAAGCCGGAGAAACTTCAGTGCAAATCACGAGATGTCTCAATCACTCGTCATTCATCCCGTTCATCCCATAGCGACTCATAGCCCATCTCCATGTCTTGCACATTGAAGTCAAAAAATACGGGCTTGCCATCGATGGGGTCGAGCGGATTGTAGGCCGAACCAACGCCGGGGCTGGTGATGATCATCATAGGGGCGTTATTTACCACGAGCAACTCTGCGCGAGGAGAGGTGTAAAGCCTTTTGCATGGTGTCAACTGGTCGTTGCACTCCACCATATGGAATTTATTTTGACTGGTCTTCATAACATTTCACTTATTTGATGATGACTTTCTTACCGTTTCTCACATAAATGCCCTTCGCCGGCGAAGTAACCCGACGACCCTGGAGATCGTAAACCTCGATGGGAGAATCAATGTCGGGAGACAAAGCATTGAGCGAAGTAACGACCGTCTCGTCGTCGAAGCCGAACACGAGCTTCGCGCCTGCGGCCTGCGCGGGAACCTCCAAGTATGCCCTATGGGCGCGAATCGTCACGGGCGTGGCCGGCAGCTTGCGGAACAATCCGCCCTGCATCACATACAGCCTGCCCTCAGTGCTGGTCACCGTCAGCGGCTTTTCATACACGCCGCGCATCCGCACATCGCTGCCCGTTACGGGTGCGTTGACGTCCTTCTCGCCGATGGTGTAGTAGTACGCCCCACCGACGGATTCCGATGTCGGCGTCGAACCGCCCACGGCCTTGACCAGGACGCCGGTGTAGGCAGGGATGTATGTGCCGTCGCCTTCGCCGCCCTCGTTGATTGAGTGCATACGGATGTAGTATTCTCCCTTGACGTTGCCGCTGCCCGTTCCGGGCTTGAGCTGGCCGTCGGAGGTGACAAATGCCCAGACGCGACCCGCGCCGTTGGTGTCATAGTAGTCGCTCAAGTCTACGTCGAACTCACGGCTGAACGTGCCGTAGGTGTTCGAGATGGCAATGCCAGGAATACGGTAGTCGAACATCTCAGGCGTGCCCTTGCGCACCACCGTGCCGTCATGCGACCTGGAGTCCTGCGTGTAGCGTTTGAAGGCGTTCTTGAAGGCGCTCGTTCCGAAGACCGACTTCTTCACATACACCTTTGTGCTGGGGTCGATTTCCGAATAGTCAGTCTTCGTCTCATCAGTCTCGAAGCGGATTGTCGAGAAGTTCTCTCGCGAGAGGGCAGGATTCAAGATAAAAATGCTCTGCAGCGGCGCGCCGGTGGCCTTCTTGAAGGCACCGATGCCAATGTAGTTCATTTGGTCGGGAAGGATCACCTCCTCGCAGATGCCCTCGTCGCTCTTGAACGCCTCGTCGCCGATGAGCTTCACAGCGTAGCTGCGGCCGCCGCGGCTCACTTTCTCGGGAATACGCCATGTGACAACCTGGCTCTCGGTGACGTTGAGCAGCATCGCGTCGTAGATCTTGTTGCCCGCACCGTCAGCTGAGGCTAGCAACGGGAAGTACTCATTGCCGTCGTTGTCGGTGAACGACACGTTCTCGGAGGTCGCGCTGGAGAACTCGACGGCATTCTTGGCCTGCTTCCAGACGTTGTCGTACTTGTAGTAGAACCTGTCGTCGTTTCGCACCGAGAGGCTGATCTCGGGCAGTCGTGTCTGCTGCTGCATGTCGTGGAAGGCGGTGGGGTCCGCCGTGGTGGCGTTGCCCAGCAGGTTGACCTGCTCGAGGTTGGGGCAGAGGGCGAAGGTGTACTTTCCGATCTTGGTGACGTTTCGCGGGATGGTGACGGTCTTGATGAGTCGGTTGTAGTAGAATGCCGAGTCTGCAATCTCTGTGATGGTCGGCGGCAGCAGGGTGTAGAAGTCTCCCTCGGCCTTTCCTGCGGGGTACTGCATGAGTCGCGTTCGGTCGTGGTTGAGCAGGATGCCGTCGGACGATGCGTAG
>ONQK01000089.1 GCA_900319895.1 uncultured Prevotella sp.
AGTAGTCCTACGATAGGTGCCGTGCAGGAGAATGAGACCAGCGCCAAGGTGAATGCCATGAGGAAGATTGAGAGCAATCCGCTGGTGTTGGATGCTTTGCTGTCCACCTTGTCTGCCCATTTGGATGGGAGCCGGAGCTCGAACCATCCGAAGAAGGAGAGTGCGAAGACCACCAGCAGCAAGAAGAAGAAGACGTTGAACACGGCGTCGGTGGCGAGCTCGTTGAGTTTTTGTGCACCGAAGATGAGTGTAATCAACACGGCCAGCGCCATGTAGATGACAATGATGGAGATGCCGTAGGTGATGGCATCTTTGAGCCCTTGTTTTTTGTCTTTTGCTCTTTTGAGGAAGAAGCCAACTGTCATGGGGATGATGGGCCATACGCATGGTGTGAACAGTGCCAGAAGCCCTCCGAGGAATCCCATGATGAAGATGTAGAGCCATGAGTTGTTTGCCTCTCCTTTGTCTTCAAAGGCTTTCAGCTCTTTGATGACGGGTGCCCACCACTCAGAGTCTGCCTCGGCAATGGTTTTTATGTTGGCCGAGTCTTGTGGCGCGGTCGCTGTTGTCAGCAAGGGTTCTTGGGAAGCTGCTGCCGCCTCTGTTTTCTCAGTAGCCTCCGCTTTCTCTTCTTTTTCTTTTTTCTCAGGTTTCTCGCTTGCGTTTTCAGGGCCTTTCCCTGTGTAGTTGAATTCTACTTGTGTGGGTGGCATGCAGCTTTCGTCGTTGCATGCCCCATATTCCAGGAATCCTTTTACATTGTAGGTCTTACCGGTAATCTTATAACGTTGTACGAATTTGACGCTGTTTTCAAACCAGCGCAATTTCATGGAAAACATTTCGTCGAACTGTGCGATTTCGTTGCCGATGGCTTTCAACTTGCCTTCGGCTTTGATGCCTTCGGCATGTTCGGTGGTCAATGTCGCCGCCGTCGGGCCGCCGTCGGGTAGTCCTGTTGAGTACACATGCCACCCTGGTGCGATTTTGCCAGTGAAGATGATGTCTAATTCGGTTGGTGATACTTGTTTTTGCTGAACATTGAATTGTACAGGCTGTTGGGCTTTTGTCGTCGTCCCAAGCCATGCTGTCAGCATTACGATACATAAAAAAATCTTTCTCATAGGGGTTTTTTTAATTTAATTTTTATTCCTCTATTTTTTTAGACTGCAAATATACAATTTTATTGTATTAAATTCGAGTTTTTTGTTGATAAAAATTGTTTATTTCAGAAAAAATGTCTATCTTTGCCACGTTATCAGTGATTAACGATGGACAAAATTAGGGTTCTGACATTCTATTCAAAGATGTTGGAATTCTTTGTTTTTTTGTTCTTTACGAGTATTAATTTAAAAAAAATGAACGAATATGGCTTATATGTCAAAAGAGGGATATGAAAACCTCATTGCACAATTGGAAGAACTGGAAACAGTTGAGCGTCCGAAGGTCACGGCGGCCATTGCCGAGGCTCGCGACAAGGGCGACTTGAGCGAAAACTCCGAATATGAGGCGGCCCGCGAGGCGCAGGTACATTTGGAGAATAAAATCAACCAGCTGAAAATGACGATTGCCGAGGCAAAAATAGTGGACAAGTCAAGGCTGAGCAATGAATGCGTGCAGATTTTGTCGAAGGTCCAAATGACGAATCTCACTACCAAGGCGAAAATGACCTATACTGTTGTCAGCGAGAACGAGGCGAACTTAAAGGAGGGTAAAATCTCGATTACAACGCCTATTGCGCAGAGCCTGCTGAACAAGAAAGAGGGCGACGAGGTCGAGGTGAAGATCCCAAGCGGGACGATTCGCCTGCGTATAGACAAAATCTCAGTAGAGTAGTCGTCTGAAAAAGTGAAAGAAAGGAAATGCATTATGGATATATTCTCAAAGATTGCAGCAGGTGAAATCCCCAGCTATAAATGTGCGGAAAGTGAAAAGTTTTATGCCTTCTTGGACATCAACCCTGTTGCCAAGGGGCATACACTGGTGATTCCGCGTCAGGAAATCGATTATATTTTCGACATTAGTGATGAAGACATGGCGGAATACATGCTTTTCGCCAAGAAAGTTGCCTTGGCGCTCAAAAAGGCTTGTCCCTGTGTGAAGGTGGGCATGGCAGTCATTGGCCTGGAGGTTCGGCACGCGCATATTCACCTGGTGCCGATGAATTCGGAGAAAGACATGCGCTTCGGTGGGGAAAAACTGTCGCTTTCCCAGGAGGAGCTCAAGGGGATAGCCGAAAAAATCTATGCGGAGTTTAAAAAGCTGTAATTAAAAACGTCAAAATATATTATGTAAGTGCCGCCGGAGAATTTTTCCCGGTGGCACTTTGGTCTGTCAACCCCCATTTCCATGGAATTCCCATGGAAAAAAGTCCTCAAAACCTCTGAGACGGTGAAATAAAAGTCGTTTTTTCTGCAAACAGGCCGGATAATTCGGAAATTTTACCTAAATTTGCAGCCGTTTAATGTATAAAACCCTCTCAGGTCTTGGCCAAACCCCGTTGGAGTAGGCTGTAAAAAAACGGGTAGAATGTCAATTGAGCAACATCGAAAATAAAAAATATTTTACATTGAAAACTTTTGAAGAACTGGGCGTCATTGCCCCCATCTTGCGAGCAGTTGAAGAGCTTGGATTTACGCATCCCATGCCTGTTCAGGAACAAGTTATCCCTTATTTGCTGGATAGTACGAAAGATGTCATTGCACTGGCACAGACAGGCACAGGCAAGACGGCTGCCTTTGGCATCCCGCTCTTGCAACGCATTGATGCGTCCAACAATATGACGCAGGCAGTCGTATTGAGCCCCACGCGTGAGTTGTGCCTGCAAATCTGTGACGACTTGCGTGCATTTAGCAAATTCATGAGTGGTACCCGAGTGCTGGCGGTCTATGGAGGCGCATCGATTGTCCAACAAATGAAAGAGTTGCGCAAAGGTGCGCAGATCATAGTGGCAACGCCAGGCCGCCTGATAGACTTGATGAACCGTGGCGTGGCGAAATTGGACCAAGTGAAAAATATAGTGCTCGACGAGGCCGACGAGATGTTGAACATGGGATTCTCCGAGAGCATCGACGCCATTTTGGAAGGCGTGCCCGATGACCGCAATACGCTGCTTTTTAGTGCGACCATGAGCCGGGAAATTGAAAAAATCGCGCGGAATTATTTGAAGGAATACGAGGAAATCGTTGTCGGCAGCCGAAACGAGGGCGCTGAGAACGTCAATCACGTCTATTATCTGGTCAACGCCAAAGACAAATACTTGGCGCTAAAGCGTATAGTGGACTACTACCCTCGAATCTATGGCATCGTGTTCTGTCGGACAAAGAAAGAGACGCAGGAAATCGCCGACAAACTGATCAAGGATGGCTATAATGCAGAATCATTGCATGGCGACCTCAGCCAGCCGCAGCGCGACCAGACGATGCAAAAATTCAGGCAACACCTGACACAGCTGCTCGTGGCAACAGATGTGGCGGCCCGCGGACTGGACGTAGACGAGTTGACACATGTCATCAACTTTGGCCTGCCCGACGACATTGAAAACTATACCCACAGAAGCGGAAGGACGGGGCGCGCAGGAAGGAAAGGGACGTCGATTTCAATCATCCACACGCGTGAAAGGCATAAAGTGAAAGCCATTGAAAGGGAAATCGGGCGACAATTTGTGGATGGAGTACTGCCCACGGCTCACGAAATTTGTACTAAGCAGTTGTATAAGGTAATCGATGAGATCGAGAAAGCCGATGTGCTGGAAGACGAAATCGCACCTTTTATGGCCGACATCAGCCGCCATTTTGAGTACATGGATAAGGACGACCTGGTCAAGAAACTGGTGTCGTTGGAATTTGGGCGTTTCCTTGCATATTATGCCGATGCCCCGGAGATTGAAAGACCTGCTACGGAGAAAGGGAGAAACAAGCGGGAGCGCGGGGAGAAGACAGCCAAGGAGAAACGGCAGCACAAGCCTGAAAAAGGATATACGCGGCTTTTCATCAACCTGGGCAAGGACGACGGATTCTATCCGGGAGAAATCATGCAGTTCCTCAACAAGCACATGCGAGAGCGGCAAGAGGTCGGGCAGATAGACCTGCTGGGCAAATTCTCTTATATTGAGGTGCCCGATCGCAACGCACAGCGCGTCATGAAAGCGCTTAACGGGAAATATTACAAAAACCGGGAGGTGCGTTGTAATGAGGCGAATGAACGAGGCGACGAAGTGTTGTCTGGCAAGAAAAATGCTAGGCACAAACGTTTTTCCAACGATGAAACACATGGGAGAAATGACCGGAAACAAGCTCAAAAAGGCAAAGCAGGCAGCCAAAAGATGAAAAAAGAGGATTGGATGAAATTCTTGAACAACGAATTTGGGACAAAAAGCAGCAAACAAGCCAATTTTGATGACTTAGAAGAAGGATTTGCGCGCCGAAAGTCGAAAAAAAAGCGATAGG
>ONQK01000180.1 GCA_900319895.1 uncultured Prevotella sp.
AATCGCAGAGTCAGTGCCGTTTGAGCAATATAACAACATGATGGACAACAGCGACATCGTCCTCGACCAACTATACAGCTATACACCGTCGATGAACGCACTGCTCGCCATGTCTAAAGGCATTGTGGTCTGCGGCGGCGGCGAGCCTGAAAACTATGAAATCATCCATGAACAGCGGCTACGTCCCATCATCAACGTACAGCCGACATTTGACAGCGTGTACGAAGAACTTGAAAAAATCATCTTGAATCCGCCAAAAATGCAGCAAATGAAAGAAGAAAGCGTCGAATACATCAGCCGGTACCATCGTTACGAAACCGTGGCTCAACAGTACGAGAAATTCTACGAACAACTCTTGAAAAAGGATTGAGGCCATTTGGATCAATGGAATGGCTCCGCGTTTTCTTATTTTTTTAATAATGAGAATGCATCATGTCATTGCGCCGTATCCTAATTTTGAGCTCCATTCCTAAAATCAAAAAGTCAATCCTGAAAGATTGATGCAGGATTGACTTTTATCGGGTGCGAGACGACGAGAGACTTATGATTGGAGGAAGTCTATCAAATCCTTCGTAGTCATGACCGACTGCTCGCCCGTTGCCATATTCTTTACCGTTAGCGTATTGTCCTTGATTTCCTGCTCACCAATAAATGCCACAAAGGGAATTTGCTTGCCGTTAGCATAATTCATCTGTTTTTTAAGCTTCACCACGTCTGGATAGATCTCCGCCCGTATGCCGGCCTTTCTCAGCTCAGCCAGCGATTTCAGGGCAAAGGCGGTTTCCTGCTCTCCAAAATTGATGAAAAGGACTTGCGTCCCTTCAAGTGCGTTTTCCGGATATAGATCCAGTTGGTTGAGCACATCGAAGATGCGGTCGGCACCAAAAGAGATTCCTACTCCACTTAATCCCGGCAAGCCCAAGATGCCGGTCAGGTTGTCATAGCGTCCGCCGCCCGTGATGCTTCCAATCTGCACATCAAGCGCTTTCACCTCAAAAATGGCGCCTGTATAGTAGTTCAGCCCTCGAGCGAGAGTGAGGTCGAGCTGAAGTTCGTTGTTTATCTGGCAATTTTCCAGAGTGTCAAGGATGAAACGGGTTTCTTCGATGCCCTTCATGCCAGACTCAGAGTCCTTCAATACTTGCGCAATGATGTCTAGCTTCTCCTCGTTGGTTCCCGAGAGTGAAATTATCGGTTGCAGCTTCTCCATTGCCTCGGCGCCGAGCCCGCAGGCCTCAAGCTCTTTATTGACCCCTTCAATCCCGATCTTATCAAGTTTGTCAATGGCAACCGTGATTTCCACAATCTTATCACCCGCACCGATGGCTTCGGCAATGCCTGTTAAGATTTTCCGGTTGTTAATCTTGATTTGGACGCGTATGCCAAAACGGGTGAACACGGTGTCCATGATTTGTATGAGTTCAACCTCGTTGAGCAATGAGTCGGAACCTACGACATCGGCATCGCACTGATAGAATTCCCGATAGCGTCCCCTCTGTGGGCGGTCTGCACGCCAAACCGGCTGAATCTGGTAACGCTTAAAAGGCATCAGAAGTTCCTCGCGGTGCATCACGACATAGCGTGCAAAGGGAATGGTCAAATCATAGCGGAGCCCTTTTTCGCACAGTCTGGCCGCGAGATGTGTCGAATTGCGTGCCAGAAGCTCCTCGTCTGAGATTTTACACATGCAGTCGCCAGAGTTGAGCACTTTGAAGAGCAATTTGTCACCCTCTTCTCCATACTTTCCCATGAGCGTCTGCAAGGTTTCCATCGCAGGAGTCTCTATCTGCTGATAACCGTAAAGTGCATAAACTTCACGGATGGTGTCAAAAATATAGTTGCGCTTCGCCATCTCTACAGGCGAAAAATCTCTCGTTCCTTTAGGTATGCTCGGTTTTTGTGCCATCTTTTATCTGATAATGGTTTGTTTTCTATCTGGTCCGATTGAAATGATCTTTATCGGCGTTTCTAATTCTTTTTCCAGGAAAGCCACATAGTCCTTAAATGCTTGCGGGAACTGGCCCTCTTCGGTAAACCGTGTCATGTCTGTCAGCCATCCTTTCATCTCCACATAAATTGGCTTCACCTCTTCCACGTCATAAGGATAATGACGAATCGTCTTCCCGTCTTTACACTGATAGGCCACACACGCCTTGATGGTCTCGAATGTGTCGAGCACGTCGCTTTTCATCATGATGAGTTGAGTCACCCCATTGACCATGATGGCATATTTCAATGCCACCAGGTCGATCCATCCGCAGCGCCGCTCACGTCCCGTCACAGCTCCAAATTCATGCCCAAGTTCACGAATCCTGGCTCCCGTCTCATCGTCGAGCTCCGTTGGGAAAGGCCCGGCGCCCACGCGCGTACAATAAGCCTTCATGATTCCATACACCTCGCCGATTCGGTTGGGTGCCACGCCAAGCCCTGTGCAAGCTCCGGCACAAATGGTATTCGAGGAGGTGACGAATGGATAGCTCCCAAAATCGACATCCAGCATGGTGCCTTGCGCTCCTTCACACAGCACCGACTTGTTCTCCTTGAGATAGGCGTTGATTTCGTGTTCGCTGTCAATAATGTGGAATCGGCGCAGATATTCGATGCTTTCCATCCATTTCTTCTCTATCTCCGTCAGGTCGTAGTCGGTATAGTCCATGTATTTCAGCAAGTCCTCGTGACGTTTCTTGCAAACGGCATACTTGTTTTCAAAGTCCTCAAAAACATCCCCTACCCTCAAGCCGTTGCGGCCGATTTTATCGGAATAAGTTGGCCCAATACCTTTTCCCGTGGTCCCAACCTTTTTCTTTCCTTTCTGCCGCTCAATGGCAGCATCCAACAAGCGGTGTGTCGGCAAGATCAGGTGTGCTTTCCTTGAGATATGCAAACGGTTGACGAGGTCTATCCCACTTTTCTCAAGATTTCTTGCCTCCTCCATGAACAAGTCTGGAGCCAAAACCACGCCATTGCCGATAATGTTGACTTTGTTTCCTTGGAAAACGCCCGAGGGAACGCTCCTCAATACATATTTCTGGCCTTCAAACTCCAAAGTGTGCCCGGCATTGGGGCCGCCTTGAAAACGGGCCACCACATCGTATCTGGGGGTCAGCACATCGACCACCTTTCCCTTGCCTTCATCGCCCCACTGCAAACCCAGCAGGACATCAACCTTTCCTGTATTCATCATATCTTATTCCTTTTTATTGTTTCCTTTTTCTCTGCATACGCTGTTGACGCGTTATCCGCGCCTGGCAAGTGCTGCACACACCAAAGATGTACAGCGTGAAACCATCTTTCCTGAAACGCTTCAAATGCGTTTCGTTGACAGCTTTGATGATGGGCATGGATATAATTTCCGAGACTTTCCCGCACACGGTACAAACTTGATGGCAGTGCGACTTGTTGTGGTAGCAAGCCTCGTATACCGTAGCTCCTTGAAAACGATGGCGGATGACAAGACGTAGCTCCATCAGCAGATTCAACGTGTTGTATAAAGTGCCGCGGCTCACCCGGAAGTTTCTTTTCTCGAGCTCAATGCCCAGTGTTTCCAGCGAAAAATGCCCTTTAAGCGAATATACGATTTCTAGTATTGCGAAACGCTCTGGTGTTTTCCTATGTTTACTCGTTTCCAAGTAGCGTTCCAAAATACCTTTTACTTCAGATTTTATCCCCTTGTCTGCCATTTTTGCTTCAAAAAACCTCACAAAGATACGATTTTCTTTTCAAAAAATGACGCATCGCCTCAAAATATTTCCACATCCATCGACTTCATCATGTTTTCAGCCACCCGCTCACAGTCTTTGTCTATGTCTGCAAAGCGGTAGACTGCGTTCATGGCGGCATGTTTGAGAGGGATGCTTCCACTGCGCAAGACAACGCCCACTTGGTCGAAAAACTCATGTACGCCTCGCTCGTCGGGGACACGCCCCTGCTGAAAAAGCCCGCCCAGCACGTTGTAGCCGCAGATTTGTGGCAATTCGTCGTCAAGGGCTATCCACTTGTATGCCAGAACCGACGCCTCCTTCAAATGCCTGAACAGATGAAAAGAGGCCTGTTCCGCCAATTCGAGCGAAGGCAGCTGCTCAACCCATAATTCTGCCAGTTCTGGAGGCATCGCTTCGTGTGGCATCAATAATATTGCCAGCATCTTGCACTCGCGGACGTCCTCTTTCCACAATGCGATTGCCAGGTCCAGGTTCTTGACGTGTTGTCCTGCCATTTCTTTCAGGTCAACAAGTGAAATGCCCCAGTTCAACTTGTAATTGAGGCCTTTCTCGCGCATGGAATGTGATGCCACACCGTTCATCAGCAGCCGAAACGATTGCTTGATCTCCCTTACCTGCTTAATAATAGCTTCATTTTCCATCATCTTCCCTAAATCAAAGTTGCATAATCCCTTCCGTAACGTAGCATCTGTTCCACATAACCCTCTGTATAATCGACACTTACATCCGTCACGTTACCTTTCTCGTCTTCCATCAGCAAAAACCTCGGATTGATAAAGCCTTTATAGGGTGCTATGCCTAATTTTTCATATCTGCGCAACACTTCTGCGTGTAATTCTGCATCGACCCGTACTCCATAATCCTCAACCAGTTCCCTGGCCGCCTCAAAATCTCCAGTACTCTTAATGCGTTGAACCTCTGAAAGCAGCTTGCCAAAAAGCATTCGCAAAGCCGGATAGTCGTATATCTCAACGCATGACTTACCGTCTTTTTTCACCAGTTCCGCAATCCCTTTGCCATGCCGGATGACCCAACGCGCAATCAGTGCACGGTTACGCATGTGAGCCTCCTCGATTTGCCCGCCGGTTTTGATACGCGCCAATTGGGTCATCAGTCCATTCATCAAATAAGTATAATATTCTGCCTTATAGGCTTCTCTGTCAGGGACCAGCCCGAGCTCTACCATTTTCTCGTCTGCCAAAAAATAAAGGGCGAAGAGGTCGGCGCGCGCCTCCTCAATCGTATTTCCATGCGCTTTTAATGCTGTGGGTTCCACTTCCGGCAACGTCTTGCCGCTTCCGTGTCCCACACATTCGTGCAAATCGGTATGCAAGTTGCCCGTGAGGCAGCCAAATCGTTTGATCAAAGAAACAATTTCGCCGTTTGGCGAGGCAAATTCCTCCACCAGCCCGCTCCCTTTCGAGGCCACGTCGTATGCTTCAATCAAATTACTTATGGTTATGCTTTTGCTGCCGTATTCAGTACGAATCCAATCTGCATTGGGAAGGTTGATCCCGATGGCTGATGCGGGGTAATTGTCGCCGCCAAGCATCGCCGCACAAATGACTTTGGCCGACACGCCTTTGACTTGCTCCTTGCGAAACTGTTGATCAACGGGCGAATGATCCTCAAACCATTGGGCATTCCCGCTGATGACCTGGCAGCGACGGGTTGCCTCTGCATCAAGATACTCTACAATTCCCTCCCATGAACCTTTAATGCCAAGAGGGTCGCCGTAAACTTCAATAAATCCATTGATGAAATCCACCGTTCCCGACTGTTCTTTCAGCCATTCAATTGAATATTTATCAAAAACAGACAAATCTCCTGACTCATAATAACTTACAAGAAGTTCAAGAACTACGTTTTGCTGCTCATTTTCAGTATATTCCTTGGCTTTTTTCAAACATTCCACAATACGCTTGATGGCTTTACCAAACATGCCGTCCGCCCTCCAAATGCGCTCGGTTATAACACCGTTTTCTTTTACCAATGTTGTATTCAAGCCAAACGACAAGCGCGGATCGGCCGAATTTTCCCGTTGCTGCTGATAAAATTGCTCCACCTCAGATTGGGTAACATTTTGGTAGTAGTTGCAAGCAGAGGCTGTGACCAGGTCCATTCCATCGTCCTGACAAACACGTTTCGGCTTTAAATGGGGGTTGAATATGAGCGGCATAACCTTTTCATACAGTTTTTCCCGGTTTTCAAAGCCTTTCAGCGGCAAAAGACTATCGTCAACTTTTGCCAAAACCTCACGCAAAAATTCTTCTGAGAATTGAGGAGCAAATTTTTCACAGCTGTAATGGTGATGTATGCCACTTGAAAACCACACTTGCTTCAAGTAAGTAGACAAGCCCGAAAACGAAGGGTCGTCCTTGTCGCCAGTATAATTCTCATAAGCTAACTCCAAGATTTTCCGGATGTGCAGATTATACTCACCAAATTGTTCGAAAACGATGTCGCGGCCGTAAATTGCAGCCTCCGACAGGTAGAAGATATACATTTTTTGCCGCAGCGACAGTTTCTCAAAACCATGCAGCGAATAGCGCAATAACTGTATGTCCGCAAAACGTTCAGCAATGTATTCCATTCTTAACTATAATATTTTCATCCATCAAAATGAAGGTAATCGCTTATTGCAATTACCTTTTTTAAACGATTTCCCAAGCAAAACGAGCCTAACAAGCCGTCCATCCTTGCGCCTTCAACTCAAATTCTTGTCCGTCTCGTGTGACAAGCATCGCGCCGAGCTCAGGCTTGGTAACATGGCCTATTATTTTCACACCTTCCATCTTCTCGACTTTTCCATGGTCGCCAATGGGAACGGTGAAGAGCAGCTCGTAATCCTCACCGCCATTTAGGGCGCAAGTGCTCACGTTCATGTTGAATTCTTCTGCCAACAGCGCCGTCTGATAGTCAATGGGGATGTTTTTTTCATATACTCGGCAGCCCACGCCGCTTTGTTGGCAAATATGGAGCAGCTCAGAACTTAAGCCGTCCGAGACATCTATCATCGCAGTTGGCCTGATGTTCAACGCTGCCAGCTTCGTAATCATATCGCCGCGCGCCTCGGGCTTGATCTGACGCTCAATAAGGTATTCCTTGCCGGCGAAGTCGGGCCTGAAGTCATTAAGAAGTTCCATCTCTTTGGACAGTTTTTCCACCAAAGGCTTGTTGTCAGCCTTTTCAGCTGCTCTCATCTTCTTCTGCACTTCCTCAACTTGTGCATAGAACACAGCTTTCTCGCGTTCAAGAAGCTGCAAGCCCATGTATGCAGCACCTAGATCGCCGCTAACACAGATCAAGTCGGTTTCCTTAGCCCCATCCCTGCCAACGGCCTGCCCGCAAAGGCACTCGCCGATGCAAGTGATGGAAATGGCAAGTCCTGTATACGAAGATGTCGTGTCTCCGCCGACCAAGTCCACGTTCCACTTGTCGCACGCCAGCCTCAGTCCCCGATAGAAGGCCTCCGTGTCTTCCACCGTAAAGCGTTTGCTCAAGGCAATGCTTACCAGCAGCTGCCGCGGTGTGCCGTTCATGGCAAAGACATCGCTCAAATTGACCATCGCCGCCTTGTAGCCCAGATGCTGCATGTCAATGTAGGTCAGGTCGAAGTGTATGCCCTCCATGAGCATGTCGGTCGTCACAAGAACGTCGCTGTCCTTGTAGCGCAACACGGCGCAATCATCACCCACGCCGCGCAATGTCGAGCTGTTTTGAGGCGTGATGTCACTGGTGAGATGGCGTATGAGCCCAAATTCACCTAATTTCGAAATGTCTGTCATTCTTCTTCTGTTATCATCAACATTGTCCACACCGCATTTTACGAGCGCCGAATCATCTCGCGCATGATCTCTGTCATTTTAGGCTGCGCCTCGTTGGCAGCCATCTGCACCTCCTCGTGGCTCACTTCGACGGGTTCGGCAAATCCGCCCAAATCGGTTATGATACTGATGCCAAATGTCTTGATGCCGCAATGATGTGCCACGATGACTTCCGGAACAGTGCTCATGCCGATGGCATGTCCGCCAAGAATAGCATACATACGGTATTCTGCCGGTGTTTCAAAGGTTGGGCCTTGCACGCCCACATAAACGCCGTGATGCAGTTTGATGCCTTTTTCCTCGCCTATTTCGTCGGCCAGCTTGATGAGCTGATGGTCGTAGGTCTCGTGCATGTCGGGGAACCTGGGGCCCGTCGGGAAGTTTGGGCCGTTGAGCGGATGTTCCGGGAAGAAATTGATGTGGTCGGTTATGATCATCAGGTCGCCGATTGAGAATTCCGGGTTCATGCCGCCCGCAGCGTTCGACACGAACAAGGTCTTGATGCCCAGTTCGTACATCACACGCACGGGGAAAGTCACCTCCTTCATGTTGTAGCCTTCATAGAAGTGGAAACGCCCCTGCATGGCCATGATGTCTTTGCCGCCTAGCTTGCCGAAAATCAATTTTCCGCTATGCCCCTCGACGGTGGATACGGGGAAGTTCGGGATTTCTGCGTATGGAAATTCGTATGTGTCGGTTATCTCAGATGCCAATTGTCCCAAACCTGTACCCAAAACAATGGCTGTTTCAGGGTTTGTTGTCATCCTTTGCCTTAGCCAGGATGCTGTTTCTTGAATTTTTTTGTACATAATCTAATATTTTATTGTTAAATTCCTCTTCTTTATCTTGCATAAATACGACGTTGATGGGCAGCGAATAGATGTTTTGCCTCACCTCGTCGCTCAAGCCGTTGATTGCATGCAGCCTTACCGCATCCTTCTCGGTCGTAATGATGATTTTTCGGTCGGCATCCATCGTGGCAAACGTCTTGTTGATGTGCTCAACGTCTTTTTTTGTAAACTGGTGGTGGTCTCTGTACTTCATCTGCTTGATGTGCTTGCAATAAGGCAGCAAGTCTGCCTTCATCTGCTCGGGCAACGCGATGCCAGTCAGCAAAAGGACATGATGGTCTTTCAACTCAGCCAATTCACATGGCGG
>ONQK01000094.1 GCA_900319895.1 uncultured Prevotella sp.
ATTTTATTTTCGACATCGTCAGGTTCATTTTTCCGACCCAGATGGCGTGTTTCCCATTCTGGTCGACAGGAATTTCACGACCATCTTTATTTTTGACATAGCGCAGTGTGTCGAAATAAGTGTGTGAATGCCCGCCGAGCACCAAGTCGATGCCATGCGTCTGTGCTATCAGCATCTGGTCACCTATGCCTTCTTCTTGCCATCCTAGATGCGAAATGAGTATGACCAAGTCGCATTTTTCCTGTTGACGTAGTTTTTCAACCGTCTTATGGGCAGTCTCGATGGGGTCCAAATACTTTGTCTGGCCGTAATTTTTTGCATCTACCAGTCCGTTCAGCTCAGGCGAAAGCCCGAAGACACCGATTCGTATGCCTTTGCGTTTCAAGACGACATAGGGCTTGACCAGTCCCTCGCATGGCGTCCCTGTGAAGTCGTAATTGCTGCAAACTATCGGAAAATTTGCCATGCGGAACAGGCGCGCCATGTTGTCCATGCCGAAGTCAAACTCGTGGTTGCCGATGGCCACGGCATCGTAGTGCATTCGGTTCATCAAGCCAACTTCGACATCGCCTTTAAATAAAGAATAGTAAGCAGAGCCTTGTGAAAAGTCTCCGCTATCAAACAGAAGTAAGTCAGGGTTTTTCCGCCGCTCTTCTCGTATCATTTCAATCCTTCTTAAAAATCCGCCGCGCCCTGCCACGGCCGTGTCGGAAAGATTTTCGTTGAGCGGCATGATGCAGCTGTGCGTATCGTTGGTATGCAGGATGGTTAGCTGCTTTGTCTGTTGGGCACTGACGGTCAGTGCTGCCATGGCACTGATGATGATGAAGAAGATTCTTGTTCTCATTTTATTCTGCTATTCTACGATTATTCGACCTTCCATTCTACTGTCCACCGCTTCTCCTTGTTCCATTTTCTCACGAAAATAGTTCATGATGATGAAACGTACGTTGTTCGATGCATCCTGCGGCGCATTGACCTGGGTTTTGTCCTTGAAAGCATACATCTTGTCGTTGCCTTGTGCCAAATAGTCTAATGTCGCGATGCGATAATTGGCAGAAGGGTTGATGTCATGACCGTTGAGGCAAACGCCGGAGAGGCGGTTGTCCTTTGTAATCACCAGTTCTACGCCATGGCTCACGCCTTCGCCGCCGACGCTGGCTATTTGGGAGAATAATTCCAACAGTTTTTCCCCCGTCAATGTCAGGAAGCAAATCTTATTCTCAAAAGGTGCCACGTCCAGAACGTCGCCATAGGTGACATTTCCCTCTGCAAAGGCGGCCCGGATGCCTCCAACGTTGTATACTGCCAAGTCGGGCTGTTCATGATAATCTTTTGCCGCCCACATCAAGATGTCTGCCAATAAATTTGATAAAATACTTTCGGGCCTTTGTGCTGACATGTAGCGTGCGGCCTTGCCCACGACGGGGCTCATGATGCTGTCCACCTCATGGCGATAAGGGGCGATGAATCTTTCCAGCGATGCATCGTACTGCGTGTCAAAGCTTCGGTCGACCAAGACGCGAGAACGTTCTATCCCCGTCATCTGGTATTGGCTGCGGCAGGACATCCCTATCGTCAGAAAGAGTGCTATCCCTAGACGGCCTACGGTTTTTAAGTCCATAAAAAAATAATTTTGTATAATCGAAATAAACATTGTCGCCTCTGTGCCTAAAACGCGAGGTAACAATTTGCAAAGATAAGTCTTTTATTTTGTTTCTGGCTTTTTTTGTCCGAATTTTCCATGTCAAGGCCTCAAAACAGGATGGAAGTCGGCATCGGAAAATGTCTTGAGGTGCTCCAATGGCGGATGATGGTCTGCCGGGTTGTTTTTGACTCAAAATCAGCGTGGAAAATTCTGCTGAGGCAATGTCTTGAGTTTTTTTTCCCATTCCTCTTTGTTCTTCAACGAAGGAATCCTCGGAAAGGAAGGGCTAAGGCTTTCAAAATCGATTTCAGGGAGCCTCATTTTTTCTTCAGCCTTCAAGGGCACTACAATCTCGTCTTGATATTCCTCGAC
The DNA here is from genome assembly GCA_900319895.1 of uncultured Prevotella sp. Classification (GTDB taxonomy): domain Bacteria; phylum Bacteroidota; class Bacteroidia; order Bacteroidales; family Bacteroidaceae; genus Prevotella. The sequence continues at coordinate 2,021 of ONQK01000094.1, forward strand.
CAACACCATGCAGACGCCTGCGGAGAGCATCCCCAGTTCTTTGGCGGCTCCCCACGACAGGTCGATGATCCTACCCTTGATAAAGGGGCCACGGTCGTTGACGCGTACTATAACCTGCTTGTCGTTGGTTAAATTCGTTACCTTCAACCTTGTCCCAAAAGGGAAACGGCGATGTGCACAGGTCAGGCTGTCGTGATGCAGCCGCTCTCCATTGCTTGTGCGCGCGCCTGTTGCCTTTTTGGCGTAATAAGAGGCTTTACCACGTTGCTGTGCTTGCAACGTGGTAAAGCCCATGAATATTGTCAATATTACTAAGAATATTCGTTCTCTGTTCATCCTACAGGTTTTAAAACCCATAGAAACGGTCTTCTACAAAACAGACCGTCAACGGGTGGTTTTTAAATGACGCCTTGTTCGAGCATGGCCTGTGCAACCTTCATGAAGCCTGCAATATTTGCACCCTTCACATAGTCGATTGTACCGTCTGCCTGTGTGCCGAACTTCACGCACTGTTCGTGGATGCTTTCCATGATCCAGTGCAGTTTGTCGTCAACTTCCTTTTCAGACCAGTTGAGGTGAGCCGCATTCTGGGTCATTTCAAGACCTGAAGTTGCTACACCGCCTGCATTTACGGCCTTGCCGGGAGCGAAATAAACTCCGTTCTTCTGGAAGAAGTGGATGGCGCCGGGCTGGCAACCCATGTTGGAAACCTCACAGCAGCACCAGCAGCCGTTAGCCTTCAGCTCCTTAGCGTCTTCTTCGCTAAGCTCGTTCTGGAATGCGCAGGGCAGGGCGATGTCGCAAGGAATGCTCCAAGCTTTCTTGCCTGCGGTGAATTTAGCTTGTGCTGGGAACTTGGTTGCCATGTCTTCAACCTTGTTGCGGTTGGAAGAACGCATGTCCAACATATAGTCGATCATCTCGTCTGTGATGCCGTCGGGAATGTGGCAAACACCGTCCGGACCTGAAATTGCAACCACTTTTGCACCCAGTTCTTTAGCTTTCTTTGAAGCACCCCAAGCCACATTTCCAAAGCCAGAAAGCGCGATGGTCAGACCTTTGATGTCCTTGCCTGCCTTGTGGAGGAGGTGTTCTGTGAAATAGAGGGCACCGTAGCCAGTTGCCTCTGGGCGGAGGATTGAGCCACCCCATGTCTCACCCTTACCAGTGAGGACGCCAGTGTGATATTGACGAGTGAGTTTCTGATACATACCATTCAAGAAGCCAATCTCGCGGCCGCCAACACCAACGTCACCAGCAGGGATGTCCTGGTCGGGGCCGATGCAATGACGGAGTTCCAGCATGAAAGCTTGGCAGAACCGCATGATTTCTGCGTCTGACTTGCCTACTGGGTCGAAGTCGGAGCCACCTTTGCCACCGCCCATGGGGAGTGTTGTCAGTGCATTTTTGAAAGTCTGTTCGAAACCAAGGAACTTCAACATAGAAGGAGTTACTGCCTTGTGGAAACGGAGACCACCTTTGTATGGGCCGATGGCGCTGTTGAATTGCACACGGTAGCCAAGGTTGGTCTGCACTTCGCCGTTGTCGTCAACCCAGTTTACGCGGAATGTGAAGATGCGCTCTGGTTCAACGATGCGTTCAATGATCTTTGCTTTCTCGAACTCAGGGTGTTGGTTGTACACTTCTTCCACTGACTCGAGTACTTCTTGTACTGCTTGTAAGTACTCTGACTCACCTGGATGTTTAGCTTCCAGGTGCTGCATGATTTTTTTAACTTCCATAATTGTTGTTAATAATTAAATTATTTGTTATAGGATTATCCATTTTCAAATTAACCTTGCAAATATACTTGTTTTATAAATATAGACCAAATAAAAACATGTGTTTTTTTGTTTTTTTTCTCTTTTTAGTTATTTTAATATAAATAGGTAGTTTTCAGATACATACAAGGCTTTGTTGACGTTTTGACATGTTTTGGTCTTTTTTTTGTGCCAAATGTCAGAAAAATGTCAGAAAAAAGAACAATTTCTCGTGAAAAATCTTGCAAAAAGAAATATTTTTCTATCTTTGCTTTGTTTAAGGTCCCGAAAAGTGGGGAGCGTGCGCAAAATGCGCGTGGAAAGCATTTATTTTGATGATTAATATAACTATTTAACTTTACAAAACTTAGGTACAATGAAAAAGTATTTAGCAGAGATGATTGGCACCATGGTGCTTGTCTTGATGGGTTGCGGCGTTGCCGTCAGCCTGAATTGTAGTTCTAACTGTGCAGAGGTGGCAAACGCAGGAACGGTTGTCGGAACGGCATTGGCCTTTGGCCTGTCGGTCGTCGCGATGGCATACACCATCGGAGGAGTCAGCGGCTGTCACATAAATCCGGCAATTACTTTTGGCTTGTTGCTGAACAAGAAAATTGAGCTAAAAGAAGCAGCGATGTACATGGTATTCCAGGTCATCGGTGCAATTGTTGGATCGACGTTGCTTTGGATCCTGACCGAGAATGCAGGACTTGCAGGCACTGGTGCCAACGACCTTCAAGAGGGCGTGAGCGTGGCTGGCGGCTTGTTGGCAGAAATCATTTTTACTTGTGTGTTCGTGTTGGTAGTGCTCGGCGCAACTTCAAAGACCAACGGCGCGACCAACAATTTTGCAGGCTTGGCCATCGGCCTGGCATTGGTCTTGGTGCACTTGGCCTGCATTCGCTATACGGGTACGTCGGTCAACCCGGCGCGCTCCATCGGCCCGGCTATTTTTCAGGGTGGCAGTGCGTTGAGCAACCTCTGGATCTTCATCCTCGGGCCATTTGTCGGTAGCGCGATGGCTGCTGTCATTTGGAAAATCATCGACACCGAAAAAGCTGAATGAGCTCGTCTCCAGTCAACCATAAAGCTGAAAACGGCGACTTCCATCAAGGAAAGTTCGCCGTTTTTTTATGGAAAACCAACTTTTTTAAATAAAAAGGTGAAAAAGAAGCAGTTATATTTGCTACATGAAAAGAAAATCGTACTTTTGCAGAAAACAATCCTAAACAAAACATTAACGATTAAAATCTATGGTTGACTACAAATCACTTGGGCTCGTGAACACCAGAGAAATGTTCAAGAAAGCCATCAACGGAGGCTATGCCATCCCTGCATTCAACTTCAACAACATGGAACAGCTGCAAGCCATCATCAAAGCCTCTTCGGAAACAAAATCCCCAGTTATCCTGCAAGTCTCGAAAGGTGCTCGGAACTATGCCAATCAAACGCTTTTGCGCTATATGGCACAAGGAGCAGTAGAGTATGCAAAGGAACTCGGCTGCAATCATCCCGAAATAGCGCTGCATTTAGACCATGGCGACAGCTTTGAGGTTTGTAAGAGTTGTATTGACTTCGGCTTTTCATCGGTCATGATTGACGGTAGCGCACTGCCTTACGACGAAAATGTTGCCTTGACGCGCAAGGTGGTGGAATACGCGCATCAGTTTGATGTAACCGTGGAGGGTGAACTCGGGGTGTTGGCAGGCGTTGAAGACGATGTCGTGGCAGAAGAGTCACACTACACCAAGCCGGAGGAGGTCATTGACTTCGTGTCAAAAACAGGCGTCGACTCGCTGGCCATCTCAATCGGGACCTCGCATGGCGCTTATAAATTCAAGCCAGAGCAGTGTACACGCGACCCAAAGACGGGCAAGCTCGTGCCGCCGCCATTGGCTTTTGACGTACTGGATGCTATCATGGAGAAATTGCCGGGATTCCCAATTGTGCTGCACGGCAGCTCGTCTGTTCCGCAAGAATATGTTGACACCATCAATGAGAATGGCGGAAAATTGCCTGATGCCGTCGGCATTCCAGAAGAGCAGTTGCGAAAAGCCTCAAAAAGTGCGGTCTGCAAGATTAATATTGACTCTGACTCAAGACTCGCCTTCACAGCTGCTGTGCGCAAGGTCTTCAATGAAAAGCCGGCTGAGTTCGACCCGCGGAAATATTGTGGGCCGGCACGCGACCTCATGACGGAGTTGTATGAGCATAAAATCAAAAATGTGCTGGGTTCCGAGAACAAACTTGCCGACCTTGGCTAAGGTGTTTTTGTGAAAGACTTTACTAGGTTTGGTCATTTTTCAACAAAATCCGTCGCACGGCAAACGGGCGACGGATTTTTGCATACGTTGAGGCTTGCAAACACTGCATTTGAGGAGGCGCCGGCAAGGCACAATGAAGTCAAAAACGGCAACCTGTCCTGCCATCCTTTGTCATCATGCATGTGAAACGGGGCGTGCCATGGGGCGCAAATGGCAAATCTCACAAGAGGACAATGTTTTTGAGCCCTGGGGCAGGCTAAAAAATGGAAGGCGGCTGAAGTAATTTTCTGCCGCCTTCCATAACGTTGACAATGGATTCAATACAATTGACGAATCTTGTGTCTGTATTCTGTAATTTTCTGGTTGTCAGTTGATTAGCAGGTTTAGCTCCTGTCGTTAACGTCTTTTTTTGCTCCGGTTGGCCCGTTGTTCCCTGTATTTGGCCTTTTGACGTGCCGACCCAGAGCCGTGCGCACCTGTGATATACGACTTTTTACGAGCCTTGGTCTTCACTTTTCCGTTGTCCGGCTCTTTTTGGGGCGTTTTTTTGAAGACTAGCCCCCCACCGGCAATAATTTCATCAATCTGATCTGCCATGCTTATTTTTTTGAACTTAAAAACAAGTTTGTTAATGATGGAACAATCTTACGCCTGTAAATGCCATGGCAATGTCATACTTGTCGCAAGTCATGATTACATGGTCGTCGCGCACGCTGCCGCCGGCCTGCGCAATATAGCTCACACCGCTTTTGTGCGCACGCTCAATATTGTCGCCAAATGGGAAGAAAGCGTCGCTGGCCAGTGAGACACCCGTGTTTTGGGCAATCCATGCCTGTTTCTCATCCGCCGTCAGTGGCTCTGGCCGTGTGGTGAAGAATTGTTGCCAAGCACCCTCTTTGAGGACATCGTCTGCCTCGTCGCCGACATAAAGGTCAATCGTATTGTCGCGGTCAGCGCGGCGTATGCCATCAATGAAGGGCAGCGCCATGACCTTGGGATGTTGTCTTAGCCACCAGATGTCCGCCTTTTGTCCTGCCAAACGGGTACAGTGAATACGGCTTTGCTGTCCTGCCCCAATGCCGATGGCTTGCCCGTCTTTGGCATAACAAACGCTGTTGCTCTGTGTATATTTCAAGGTGATAAGGGCAATGAGCAGGTCGCGGCGCGCCTCGTCGTTGAAGGTCTTGTTCTTCGTCGGGATATTGGCGAAAATCTCGGGATGGTCGAGCCTGACCTCATTGCGCCCTTGTTCAAAAGTAATGCCATAAACCTGTTTTCGCTCAATGGGCTCAGGCGTGTAATCGGGGTCAATGCGGATGACATTGTAGGTGCCATTGCGTTTTTCACGCAATACTTGCAATGCCTCTTCCGTAAAATCAGGCGCAATGACACCGTCGCTTACCTCACGCTTTATCAATAGGGCGGTTGCCAAGTCGCAAGTGTCTGAAAGTGCGACAAAATCGCCGTATGAGCTCATGCGGTCGGCTCCGCGCGCCCGGGCGTAGGCATTTGCAAGCGGCGTCAATTCGAAATTCAGGTCGTCTACAAAGTAGATTTGCCTCAGTGTCGGGCTCAAAGGCAGCCCAACTGCTGCTCCAGCCGGTGAGACATGCTTGAAGCTGGCAGCGGCAGGCAAGCCTGTTGCTTGGCGCAGTTCTTTCACCAATTGCCAGGAGTTGAGTGCATCGAGCAGGTTTATGTACCCGGGGCGGCCGCTCAAGATTTCAATGGGCAGTTCGCCGTTTTCCATGTAAATACGCGATGGCTTCTGATTGGGGTTACATCCGTATTTTAGCTGTAGTTCGTTCATCTGATTGCTTGTATTTTCGTTAATTTTGGCACAAAGTTAATCAAATTCTTTGAAAAAAACAATTTCATGTCAGAAATACAGTTTTCCGAGTTCAATATTTTGCGGTTCCCGTTATTTTTCTTATCTTTGTAAATGCTGTCATTAAAATGAATGGAATTGTTTAGGAAATGAAAACCAAGGAGTTGAAACATTTGTTCGCGGCTGTCGAGGCAAAGCTTGGCAAGCATGTACATGTCGGTTCTGACTTTGAGAAAATAGCGGAAATCCTGGTTAAGCACCATGTCGTCCTAACTCCCGCAGCATTGAAAAATGCGTGGACGCATTTTGTGACCAGCAACAAGCCTAATCCGGAGACGCTCGACAAGCTTGCCCTCTTCGTCGGATTCCAAGATTGGGAATCCTTCAAGGCGGCGCTCAACGGCGAGGCCGACGCTTGCAGCAATTTTACCTCTCAAAATGACCATGCCCGAGAAAAACAGCCAAAATCGGATAAGACGCAAGCATGACCAGAAAAACAGGGGAAGTTGACACCTCGAATATCGTTGTCTTTACCTAGCAAGTTTATCAGAAGTGAGTCGGCATACTTTCTGTCTCATGAACAGTCAGTGGACAAGGCTTGGAAACACATTCGTTTTTGCCGATGCTACGGAATATGGGAAACTTGATTATCGAACAAGGATTTTCTTTCCGCGTTGGATGTACACGCCTTTTGGCAGTGGTCTCAGGTCTAGTTTTC
>ONQK01000117.1 GCA_900319895.1 uncultured Prevotella sp.
GACAAAGATAGTGTTTTATCTGATGACAAGCAAGAAAAAACAGAAAAATGTTTTTGTTGGTCAAATCATGTGAAATTTTTGGTGGATACAAAAAAGCCAAGAAAGAGGATGAGACACTTTCTTGACTTTGTGCGCCTGATAGGACTCGAACCTACACGTCGCAAAACACCAGATCCTAAGTCTGGCGCGTCTACCAATTTCGCCACAGGCGCTTTATCTTATTCATTTGGATGTTCCTCCGAACCCTTTTTGCGGTGCAAAGATAATGTTTTTTACTGATATATGATGCTTTATTTTAAATTTTCTTTGTTTTTTTTGCTCTATGGCCTCTTTGCGCTATCTTTCTGCGTTTGTTTTTAGGGTTCGCAGAGCGCGCGGCAGACCCAGTCTTGAAACTGTCGGCCTTTGGCTGCCCGAATCAAGCCTTGGTTGATGATGGCAAAACAGAGGCGGCGCCCGTTGGCAGCCGTGCAATAGCCTGCCAGGCTGACGATTCCGGTCACTGTTCCCGTCTTGGCCCGTACATTTTGGCTGGCTGCCGTTTTTCTCATCCGGTTTTTCAATGTCCCGTCTACGCTTGCCAGCGGCAGTGAGGCGTTGAGGTAGGAATGGACGGCCGTGTTTTGGGCTGCATAGCGCAGGGTTTGCACGAGCAGCTCGGGAGTGAGGTAGTTGTAGAGTGAAAGTCCCGAACCGTCGGCAATGCGATAGTTGGAGGGATTTAATCCCAGTTTTCGGACAAATTGGTTGATGTTGCCTCTTGCATTGCTGTTTTTTGCAGGTTTGATGCCTTTGGCAGCTGCAATTTGGTAGAAAACGGCTTCGGCGTAGAGGTTGTCGCTCTCTTTCATCATGCGGTCGAGTACTTGCCAGAGTGCGTGGCTTCGTGTGCAAAGGATTTTGGCATCGGCGGGTGTGTTGCCTTCTTTTAATTCTGAATAAAGAGTGATTTTGCCCTCACGCAGCGTTTGTTCAAATTGTTGCAGAAATTGGTCCTTCCCGTTATATAGAAGTGGTGTTAACGTCGGGTTCTTGTCGTCCCAACACCATCCTTCGCCCAATAATTCGGGTGTTTTCATGCTCAGGTCTGCATAAATGTCTCCTCTTATGGTGTCAATGCCCAGTCCTTTGATGGCGGCGAGGCAGGCTTCCATGTCTTCTGCATCGAACTTGGGGTCGAATCCGCCTATGCAATAGATGTTGCCGTTCAGGGTCCGGTTGTCAATGCGCCCGGTATATTTGATATGCGTGTTGATTTGATGGCTTCCGCCCAGCAAGTCCAAGGCCGCCACGGCAGTGAGCACTTTCATGGTTGAGGCGGGGCGCATCAGCTGCCGTTCATTGAATTTGTAGATGACGGAGTCGGCATCCAAGTCCCATACGATAATGCCGGCTTGTGAAGTTTCCAATAACGGGCTGCGGGTGATTTGGTCGAGCCGTTTCTGGATGTTCATGGGCCATGGCAGCGGTATGGAGTCGTTGAATGTTGAGTCGCACAGAAGAGATGTGTCTTGACTGGTGTTTGTCGTGTCGTTAAAAACCTCTACGCCGGTTTGCGCCTGTACCATTTGCATAAGGTAAATACAGGCATATAAAAACATCCAGGTTCGTTTCCTTTGCTTCATACAAATTTATTTTTATGCAAAGATAGTGTTTTTTTTGATGAAATCCGAAAAATAATTCAACGGGTGTGGTTTTGGGATGATTTCCATGCCTGAAAATGAAGATTTAATATTTTTTTTATACACTATTGAAAATATTTATTAATTTTGTCGCGACAATGTAATAAATCTATACCCAAATATGGTGTACAAATATGATTTTCTCGTCATTGGCGCAGGTGTTGCAGGAATGAGCTATGCCTTGAAAGTGGCTCGTGCGAAAAAAGGAAAGGTTTGCCTCATTTGCAAGACTACGCTCGAGGAGGCCAATACGAATTTTGCCCAGGGCGGCATTGCCTCGGTGACGAATTTTCAAGTCGACGACTTTGCCAAACATATTGAAGATACGATGATTGCGGGCGATTACATTTCAGACCGTGCCGCCGTGGAGATGGTTGTCAGGAATGCCCCTGCCCAAATCAGGGAACTGGTCGATTGGGGGGTGAATTTCGACAAACAGCCCAATGGCGATTTTGACTTGCACCGCGAGGGCGGACATTCGGAATTCAGGATTCTTCACCATGCCGATGATACGGGAGCGGAGATTCAGCGCGGACTCATGGCCGCGGTTCGTCAAAATCCCGACATTGATGTCAAGGAAAATCATTTCGCCGTTGAAATCATCACTCAGCACCATCTGGGCATGAAAGTGACGCGACATACCAAAGACATAGACTGTTTTGGCGCATATGTCCTCAATCCGGAAACCGAGAAAGTTGACACTTACCTGAGTCGGGTCACTTTGATGTGCACTGGCGGCGTGGGAGCTGTTTACCAAACGACCTCCAACCCGATTATTGCCACGGGCGACGGCATCGCCATGGTCTACCGCGCTAAAGGTACGATTGCCGACATGGAATTTGTACAGTTCCATCCGACAGTCTTGCACCACGCCGGTGAGACGCATCCGGCTTTCCTCATCACGGAAGCCATGCGTGGCTATGGCGGAATCCTGCGCCTGCCCAACGGCGAGTCGTTCATGGAAAAGTATGACAAGCGGCTGTCGCTGGCTCCGAGAGACATTGTCGCACGTGCGATTGACAAGGAAATGAAGACGCATGGCATCGACAACGTATGCCTGGACGTGACGCACAAGAATCCAGAGGAAACCCGGCGGCACTTCCCCAATATTTACCAAAAATGCAAGTCAATTGGCATTGACATCACGAAAGACTTCATCCCCGTCCGTCCGGCGGCGCATTATATGTGTGGCGGTATTAAAGTCGATTTGGACGGCCGGTCTAGCATTCACCGGCTCTATGCCTTGGGAGAATGTGCCTGCACAGGGCTGCATGGCGGCAACCGCCTGGCGTCGAACTCCCTGGTGGAGGCGGTGGTCTATGCCGAGGCGGCGGCTAAACACTCTTTGGAAAATATTGACCGGTACACTTACAATGTCGAAGTGCCGGAATGGAACGATGAAGGCACGCTGACCAATGAGGAACATGTCTTGATTACGCAGAGCGTCAGGGAAGTCGGAGAAATAATGTCCAATTATGTGGGCATTGTGCGCTCCAACTTGCGCCTGAAACGTGCGCGCACGCGGCTCGACTTGCTGTACGAGGAGACGGAGTCGCTTTTTAAGCGCGTGAAGGCGAGCCGGGACATTTGCGAGTTGCGCAATATGATCAATGTCGGCTACTTGATTACACGGTGGGCCATTGAGCGGAAAGAGTGCCGTGGGCTGCATTACACCATCGATTATCCAGTACATGCCTACGACCAAAAGCCTTGATGGCAATTGATTTCCATGTGCCTGATGGTGTGAACGACACTGTCTTTATCGCATGGATGCGTATTCTTTACTACCTTGAACCTCGGGCTTGAAAATGATGCCCCAACCGGATTTCCCTTCGTTTCTAAGTCCTAGGATCAATGCCAGAAAGATGCAGTAGGCAATTGAAGAAAGGATGTAAAACATCATTTTCTCTCGTCCGGCTATCAATGCCGTGATGATGGTCATGGTTTGGAGAAAGAAAAAGCTAAAGATCCCGATTTTCTTCTTGAGCAATATCAGCATCAGTGACAATGCCTCCAAGATGCTGACAGTCATGGTGTAGGAAAGGGGAAGCCCATGGCGGTCTGGAAGTTGCAGCCAATTGACGGTGCTGAAGATTGAAATTGCACAAACGAGCAGCAGTAGCTTTGTACCCCAATTTAAGTTTTCTGAGCTTTTTGTTTTCATGATCATTTGAGTTTTTTTTACTTTCATAGATTTACTTTACTTCGCGAAAAATCGACGTTTTCGCCGTTTGACGCTTGTGTTTTACCTTTTACCTTTTACCGATGTCTTCGAGCCAAAATCTGTTTTTTAGAACAAATAAGACCGATACTTGTCGGGTTTTTAGGTTATTTTCCGCAAATATACGATTTTTTTTGTAAATCCTGCAATTTTCATTCTATTTTTTTTGTTTTTTTATTCAATGGTGGCGACAACATATTCGGAATGCGTTCCAATTCTGAATTTTCCGCCCCATATCCCCATCCCGCTGGTGACGTAATAATGTGTCTTGCCGCGTTGGTGCTTTCCCCATGCCTTTTCGTAGATGGCTTCTGTAATCCAGCTGATGGGCCAGACCTGTCCGTGATGCGTGTGTCCGCTGAATTGGAAGTCGACATTGGCGTGTTCGGCTTGCTCCAAGTGATAGGGCTGGTGGTCAAGCAGTATGCTGAATTTCTGCGGGTCAATGTTTTTGGTCAGTTTTCTGATGCTTTGTCTTGAGCGGTTGGTGCGGTCGTCGCGCCCGATGATGCAGAGGTCGCCCCAAACGGCGTGACTGTCGCGTAGGAGCTGGATATTTGCCTCTTTGAAAAAATCTTGTCCGCCTGCCGTCCCCGCGTAATACTCGTGGTTGCCGAGGCAGGCATAGACAGGTGCCTTGATTTGTCGGAATACCTCGGCCATGTCTTCTTCTAGCAAGGGGCGTAGGCTGATGTCGATGATGTCGCCTGCAATGAGTACGGCGTCTGCCTGCTCGTTGTTGACGATTCGCACCCATTTTTGCAGGTCTTCCCGGGTATTGTGGTAGCCCAGGTGTAGGTCGCTGAGAAGTACTACTTTTACGGGGTTCTTGACTTTGCCCTCTGAGTCAATTGTGATGTGGCGGCGTACTTTGTGTTGATAGTTGATGTTGCCATAAAGGAATATGGCTGAAATGAGCAGCGCGACGGTGAGCGAGCCCGTGGCGCTTGATTGCAGGAATGAGGGCTTGACCAGGTGTGTGAGGCGGCCAAGGTCCAACAAAGCAAACAACATGAATAGGTAGAGCAGAATGAACAGCCACGATGTGCCGGCCTCATAGATAATGCGTGCCAACGGTAACGGCCAGCGATCCAGCCCTGCGGTGAAGATGACAACTAAGCTTATTAATCCCATGAGAAGACATGAGATCAGTGCGGCTTTATACCATCCGCCCAGCGGTAGTATCTGCCATATCCTCCAAAAAACGTACATGTGCCCTAGAATCGGCAGCAGAAGGAAGAGTAGCATCCCCCATTTCATGGGTGCCGGCTATGATTTGAGCTTTGACCAAATCCACAGTACGATGACGGCACCGACGATGGCAATGCCTATCTCGCCAACGAGGCCGCCCCACTGGATGTTGAGCAGGCTGAACAGCCAAGAGCCCAACATACTGCCGAGCACGCCTAAAAACAGGTTTATCCAGCATCCGGAACTTTTTCCCTTTTGGATGTGACTTGCCACATAGCCGGCAAGGATACCAATGCAAATCGAACTTATCAATCCTACCATTTTTATTTTATTTTCTTGTTTAATGTTTGTAAGATACTGCAAATATAGTGTTTTTTTCCGTATTTCAAAGTTTTTCCCACCGAAAAAGGGTGTTTTCGTCTTGTTCTTGGGGTTTTATAAAAAGAAAAGGCTGCAAACTTTTGCTCACTTCCTTTATTTGTGTTATCTTTGCAGAAATGAAGGAAAAATGTAGAGCGACAAGCCCGTCTGTGGATTTTAGGCCTGCTGAAAAAGGGCAGGCTTCGGCAATCGCAGCTTTGATCATGGAGGCGATGAACCATGATTGTTGTCAAAATTTTGCCGGCCCTTTCCATACGCTTGACGATTTTCATGCGATGTTGACACTTTTGGTTGAGGCGGAAGACTCGCAGTACAGTTATTTGAACACCACGGTGGCGACGTCGCCGGCGGGTGAGGCCGTCGGCATCTTGGTCTCGTATGACGGTGCGTGTCTGCGGCAACTTCGTCGAGCCTTTGTGGAGGCTGCCTCCCTGATGTTGGGACGTGATTTCTCGGCCATGGAAGACGAGACGCAGGCCGGCGAGTTGTATCTTGACAGTTTGGCGGTTGCGCAGCCTTTCCGTCATCAAGGGATTGCGACACAATTGATTCGGCTTCATGTTGAGAAGGCGCGGGAGCTGGGGCTGCCTGCTGTCGGACTGTTGGTAGACCAGTCAAATCCGGTGGCGCGGTCTTTGTATGAAAGTCTCGGTTTTGCGGTCGTCAATCCGAGTGAATGGGGCGGGCATCCGATGTGGCACATGCAGTTGCAGCTTTAATGGCCTCTTTTGAGGTACAATCGTTTTTCCTCCGGTTTTTGTCTTGAGTAATCATGTTTTTATGGGGCGCAATGCCAAGTCATTGGATTATCGCATTGTTGGCAGGAACCCTTCATTTCTCTTCCCATCCGTCTGTAGGTTCAGGGATGCGCCGGTTGGGGTTCTCTTTTGCACCTAGGTCTATGAGTTCCCGTGCTTTTTTGACTACGCTTTGTTTGCCGCTGACCAGTTTGTTGTTGGTTTCCTCGTATGCTTTATTTACTTTTTCCAACCTATCGCCCAGTTCGTTGTAGCGCTTGGCAAAGTCGCCCAGGCGGTCGAGCAGTTGCTCTGCCAGTCCGAACACTTTTTCCTGGTTTTTAGCTTGTTGGTTTTGCACCCATGCCACATGTATCATGTGGAGGATGGCGATGAGGTTTTGTTCGCTGGTGATAAACACTTTTTTCTCAAAGGCCTCGCGCCAGAGCGTCGTGTCATTGGCCAACGCGACTTGCAGCGACGACTCAAAAGGCATGAACATGATGACGAAGTCTATTTTGTCGTGTGTTTTGTTGATGTATCGGCTGTAATCCTTGCGTGCCAGCTCGCCGACGTGCCGCCGTATGCTGGCAATATGTTCTTTCAGGAACTTGGATTTTTCTGCCTCGTCCGTGGTGTTGACGTATTTTTCGTATGCGACGATGGATACTTTCGAGTCAATGACGGCATCTTGTCCGTTGGGATAGTGGAGGATGACATCTGGCCGCATCAAAGAGCCGGTCTCTTCGTTCTCAACCGAAGTCCCACTTTGATTCCGGATGTTGCGCTGGAGGTCAAAGTGCGTGCCTTCGACCAGTCCTTGGCTGGCGAGCAGTTCTGCGAGGATGATTTCCCCCATGTATCCTGTCCCGCGGTTGTCTTTTTTCAGCACATTGGTCAGCGCGTCTGCCTTTTCGCCGATGCGCTCGTTGCTTTGTATCATCAATTGTATTTGTTCACGCAGGCTTGCCGAGGTTTCCGCCGACCCTTTTGCCGTGTCGTTAAGTGCTTTTCGCATCTCGCTAATGGCTTCTTTCAAGGGAAGTGTAATGTTGCCGATGTTTTCTGTGTTTGCTTCCTTGAGCCTCTGGGCGTTTTGTTCGAGCACTTGCCGGGCGACGTTGGCGATGCGTTCTTGCGCGGCATTGAGTTGTTCTTTGAATTGTTTGTCCCGTTGACTTGCCTCGCTTTCCGCCTGTTGTTTCAGCATTTGTATTTCTGTACTTTTTTTCTCGCTTTCTACTTGCAGTTGTATGTTGTGTTGTTGCAGCGTGTTTTTCTCGCTGTTGAGGCGGTCGACGCGTTGTTGTGACTCCTCCTGTTTTTCGTTGAGCTGCAACGTTTTTTGTGTCAGGAGGGCAATTTCTTGTGCCAATTTCCGCAATTTGTTGTTGAAAAAGAGGTAGGCGATGAGGCCGCCCGTTAAGATACCTGCAAGAATATACATTATAGTTTCCATCGTCTATGGTGCCTTTATTTGTTGCAAAAATAGTAATTTTCCCCTGAAAATGTTTGTTTTTGATGCTGAATTTTGGACATAAAAGAGCAGAACCTCCCTGTGGATTAAAGGTTCCGCTCAAAAAAACTATGGCGTGATGGGGCTCGTCTGTCAAATGACATTTCTAATTTTGTCCTCAAATGCGGAGAGTGCGGCTTTTGCACCTTCGCCCATGGATATGATAATCTGCTTGTA
>ONQK01000130.1 GCA_900319895.1 uncultured Prevotella sp.
GGCAGCCATAAATGATAAGCCTTGACCGCTTGCGCCAATCCCGTGGTAGAGTCGTAAGAGGGAGCCGTCTGGTATGTCGGCATCCCGCAGAAAGTTGAGTTCGTCCAGCGCGTCCGCTCGCCCGTGCGCTCATAATACTCACTTGCTTCCTGTCCCGCGCCACGACCGGCTGAGGAGTCGTGCTGGTACAAGATGCGCCCCTGGAAGGTGGCAGGGAAAAAGTAAGCAAACGAAATAACAACGAACAAAGCTACTGCCAGCAAGTCGGGCAAAAATTTCTTCAACGCATTCATATCTTAGTCTTATTAAACCTTTATATCCAAGTATTTTAAGGCACAAAGTTACATAAAATCGACGTAAGAAGCAAACGATTTCAAAAGAATCATTCTCAAAGCAGCCATCTTCTTCCCCTCCCGACTCCCTTTCTGTTTCCGAAAGCCAGACAAGCTCTCGTTTCCAAGATGTCCGCCCTTCCGACAAAAAACCTCCATCGGTTTCCTTTAAATTTGCCGGTAGATTTTCTTCAATTCCAGCATTTCTTGCGGGACCGACTGCTGTATTTCACCCACTATGAACTTGCGCCAAGTATGCCGTATAAAATCTTTCGTCGTCAATAAAACCACATCCCTGACTGGGACGGGGATTGCAAATGGACGGACGAACAGCCGCTGGTAGTCGCTCAGTTGCAACACAGCCAGCTCGGGGATGAAGGTAATGCCCTTTCCACCCTCCACGATGCGCATGAATGTTTCGATGCTTCCCAGCGAATAAGCTTTCTTGCTGCGCCGTGCCGCCTTCATCTGGCAGAATTTCACGAGCTGCTCCCTGAAGCAATGGCCCTCGTCCAGCAACCACAGGAAGCCATTGGTGAGGTCGGTCGTCTTGATGCGTTCCTTCTCGAACAAGGGTTCTTGCTGCGAGACATAGACAAAAAATTGTTCAAAGAACAAATGGTCGACATTAAATTTGTCCATGTTTTCATAGTGTGCCAAAATGCCGGCATCAATGCTGCCTTCGGCCAAAGCCCGTTTGATCTCTTCTGTCTTCATCTCCACCACACGGATGTCCAGCGAGGGGTTTCTGTTCATCAGCTGCGGGAAAAAACGCGGGATCAGGTAAGGGGCTATGGTAGGTAGAATGCCGATGGTGAAGGTGCCGCAGAGTTCGGACTTCTCTTCCGCCACGATGTCCCTTATTTTATCGGCACGCCTTATCACCCGCCAACCCTGGGCTATGATCTGCTGCCCTACTGCCGTGGGTCTGATGGGCTGGGAACTCCGCTCAAAAATCTTCACGCCCAATTCTTCTTCTAACTTTTGAATCATCGAGCTCAGCGTCGGCTGAGTGACTTTACAGTATTCGGCTGCCCTTGCAAAGTGCTTAAATCGATAGACAGCCATGACATATTCCAGTTGTTGCAACGTCATAAAGCTTCTCTTAAATGGTTTCGGGGCAAAAATACGAAAAAAAGTACAGAGATACAAAGAAATAAGACCGCTTTGAGACAAAATCATCATTTGTAAGGAGGCGATAAATAAAAGGGCGGGGCGGCATGTATTGATTTTTTCTATCTGACGATAGTTTTTTTCTGTTGGCAGTCCGGGCAAGCCTTATTACCTTTGCCAAACAAACATTGAATTACAAACAAATTATAAAACATTAAAATTATGCAACCAATTATCAATTCACAAGCACCGGAATTCAAGCTCCAGGCATTCCAAAACGGAGAGTTCAAAACGATTTCAAACGACGACATCAAAGGCAAGTGGGCCGTATTCTTCTTCTATCCGGCAGACTTCACCTTCGTCTGCCCGACCGAACTTGTAGACTTGGCCGAGAAATACGAGCACTTAAAGTCAATAGGTGTCGAAGTCTTCTCGGTGAGCACAGACACGCATTTCGTACACAAAGCATGGCATGACACGTCGGAGAGTATCAAAAAAGTAAACTACCCGATGCTGGCAGACCCCACGGGGGCACTCAGCCGCGCCTTCGGCGTGTATATTGAGGAGGCCGGAGTAGCCTACCGCGGTACTTTCGTCGTTGACCCGGAAGGAAAAATCAAGCTCGCCGAAATCCACGACAACAGCATTGGACGCAACGCCGACGAATTGGTGCGAAAAATTGAGGCCGCTCAATTTGTGGCAGCTCACGACGGTGAGGTGTGCCCCGCAAAATGGAAAAAAGGTGAAGATACATTGAAGCCAAGCATTGACTTGGTCGGAAAAATCTAAAGATTAACGCGAACCAGCGCCTCTATCTTTGGGAGAAAAGACCATAGATAGAGGTGCTTTTTTAAAATTAAAGCTTAAGGAGGAAAATATGTTAGACAAAGCTATTATAGAACAGCTCAACTCTATTTTCAAAAATCTTTCGGCCAACTATACGCTTGAAGCGAAAATTGGCAAGAACCATGACGAGGCACAAAACACGAAAGCATTTTTGAGTGATTTTACCAGCAGCTCAGACAGATTGGCCTTCAGTTTCAAGGAAACCGAGGACAACGACCTGACCTTCTTGCTGCTAAAAGAAGGGAAAGAAACTGGAATTGCCTTCAAAGGCATTCCTAACGGACACGAATTCACGTCATTGATCTTGGCAGTACTCAATGCCGACGGACAAGGGAAAAATTTCCCCGACGAACAAATTGCACGCCGCATCGCCGCAATCTCAGGCAAGAACCACTTCAAGACTTACGTCTCGCTTACTTGCACCAACTGCCCCGACATCGTCCAAACCCTAAACTTGATGGCACTGCTGAATCCCGGCATCAGCCATGAGATGGTGGACGGAGCCCTTTTCCAAGATGAAGTTAGCCGTTTGGGCATTCAAAGCGTTCCGGCAGTGTACCTCAATGGCGACTTGTTCCATGTCGGACGAGGCACTTTGGGAGAATTGCTGCTGAAATTGGAGGAACGCACCGGAACGACAGGGCACGAGGCCATTGTCCGAAATTACGATGTCATCGTGCTTGGCGGAGGGCCGGCGGGCAGCGCCGCCGCGATTTATTCTGCCCGAAAAGGACTGAATGTCGCTGTGGTTGCGGAACGGATCGGCGGACAGGTCAACGAAACCGTCGGCATAGAAAACCTCATTTCCGTACCTCAAACCACGGGAAGGGCGTTGGCAGAGAACCTGAAAAGCCACATGGGCAATTATCCCATCGATTTATTTGAAAACAGGAAAATTTCAGAAGTCGAACTTGACGGGCAACTCAAAGAAATACATGCCCAAGGCGGAGAAATCTTCCAGGCTCCAGCCCTCATCATTGCCACGGGGGCCAGCTGGAGGCGCCTGAATGTTGATGGCGAGGCCCAATATTTGGGGCAAGGCGTACATTTCTGCCCCCATTGCGACGGGCCTTTCTATCGCGACAAGCGCGTTGCCGTCATCGGTGGGGGAAATTCGGGGATGGAGGCGGCCATTGACCTGTCTGGCATTTGCCAGCATGTAACCGTTTTGGAGTTTGCCGACGAGCTGCGTGCCGATGCCGTGTTGCAAGAGAAAGCCGCCATGACACCCAACATCGAGATTTTCAAATCGCACCAGACCACTCAAGTCGTCGGTGACAACGCACATCTCACTGCCATCCGCGTCAAAGACCGAATGACCGGGGAAGAGCGCGAAATTCCGCTTGACGGGATTTTCGTACAAATCGGGCTCGCCCCTAACAGCGGGCTCTTCCGCGACAAGCTGCCACTGAACGACAGGGGAGAAATCATTGTCGATGTCGCAGGACGGACATCAATGCCCGGCGTTTACGCTGCCGGAGACGTCACCTCCAC
>ONQK01000082.1 GCA_900319895.1 uncultured Prevotella sp.
GTGATTCTCTTTACTGTATTCTTATACATGTAAAAAGAATATCGAAATCTGTTAATAATGCTATAGCCAAATTCCTCTGTCCCGTCTATGTGATGCATTGGCGCTATTTTTTCTCTTCTTTCCACTTGTCCATCATTTTTTCGTCTATTATATAGTTTTCAAAACGGGTTTTAGCTGTTTCGGGTGATTGCTATGAAGATGAACTTTGGTACAAAGATAATAAATCTCCATGAAATGAACGCTTATTATCTCACAAAATATATAGGACGTAGTGTGATTTCATTGAAGTTGTTGCAATATAAATATAATAGTGGTGGGGATGTTGTCTGAAAGTGGGCCTCTTGAGCGATGCAATCATGGTGTTTCGGGAATTGAACGTTAAATTTTCAGATAAAAAAGGGGGGTGCAAATGTCAATATTTGTAAGATAAGAATAAAATAAATATAAAAAAAAGGCAGAAAAGGTGCAAAATTCGGAGAAAGTTTGTAATTTTGTAGCTCGTTAGAAATTATCAGATTGTTCCACAACAAGGAAAGGTGCTCGAGTGGCTGAAGAGGCACGCCTGGAAAGCGTGTAAGCGTCAAAAGCGCTTCGGGGGTTCGAATCCCCCTCTTTCCGCTTCCTCAAAATTTTTTTAGAATATTCCATGAAACACTTATTTCCAGCATTTATATTGGCTACTGTCATTTTACTGAGTTTCAATGTGCCGCTGTGGGCTCAAAATGCGGCGCCAACATCTTCCGAAGTGTCTGCAGACAGTGTGCCGGCAGTGGATAGTGCGCGATTTGAGGCCTCTGAGGACATTGTCGCGGAGGAATTGGCGGCGGGCGCGGGCTTCGGAAATTCACTTAAACAGAAATTTATCGAAGGCAACGCCGGTTTTATGTCGCTGGTGGCATTGGCTTTGGTCTTGGGGCTCGCTTTTTGTATCGAGCGGATAATTTACCTGACTTTGTCGGAAGTGAATGCGCAGAAGCTCTTGGGCGAGATTGAGGTGAAGGTGGATGCCGGAGACTTGGAAGGTGCCCGCGAGCTTTGCCGGAACACGCGCGGGCCGGTTGCCTCAATTTGCTACCAAGGACTGTTGAGGATCCACGAGTCGATAGAAAACATCGAGCGCTCGATCACCTCTTACGGCTCCGTTCAGGTGGGTTATTTGGAAAAAGGCTGTTCTTGGATCAAATTGTTCATCGCCATAGCTCCTTCACTTGGCTTTTTGGGTACGGTGATAGGCATGGTCATGGCATTTGACCAGATTCAGGCGGCTGGCGACCTGAGCGCCACAGTTGTCGCCTCGGGAATGAAAGTTGCCTTGATCACCACTATCTTCGGCATTGTCGTGGCATTGATCTTACAGTTGTTCTATAATTACATTTTGGCTAAGATTGAGCGTCTGACCCATCAGATGGAAGATGCTGCCATCATGCTGGTAGACATCATCGTCGACTATAAACAACCCAACAGATAGGCTATGGATACGAAAAAATGGTCGGCTCGTCGGATTTCAAGCCGTTTCTTCTATTTTCTGACTATACTCATCGCATTGATTTTCGGTGCTTTCTATCTTGTGGGCTTTTCGTTTCCGTATGCAGAAAATCCGGCGTTCAACGCCCCTTTGTTTACGGACGTTCTACTGTGGTTTCTTTTCGCTTTTTTGCTTCTGATTTTTGTGTTGAGCCTTTGGAGCGCACTACGGGCATGGAGGGTTCGCGACCGCCGCGCGCAGAGCATCAATGGCGTCCCCGTAAGGCGCATATCGCTGTTGATGGCGCTTTTTTTAGTGATTTTGCTGTCGGCTACCTTGCTGCTTGGCTCGTCGGCGCCGATGCTCGTCAATGGAAAAGTCTTTTCCAGTGCCCTTTGGCTGAAGCTCTCCGATATGTTTGTGTGGACCTTAGCCATCTTGTGCTGTGCAGCTGTTTTTGCGGTTGCCTGTTCTTTCTTCGTCGCCCTGAAAAATTCAAGATAACTCCATGTTCATCCGTCGCAGAAAACATAGTGTCCCGGAGCTGAATACGACCTCAACGGCAGACATTTCCTTCATGCTGTTGATCCTTTTTCTCGTCGCTTCATCGTTGGGCATGGACAAAGCACTTCATCGGAAGCTCCCGCCCGCCGATGACACGCAGAAGGAGAAGACGGAGCAATTGGTCGAGCGGTCGAAGATGATGGAACTGCAACTCGTCGGAGGTGGGGGGCTCTTATGCGACGGCGACACGTTGCCCGTGGGATTATTGAGAGAGAGGGTGCGAGATTTTGTGTTGAGAGTGGGCGACGCCCATGTCATTTCGTTGACGGCGGACCGCGATGCAAGATATGAGGCCTATTTTGAGGTTCAGAATGAAATCATGGCAGCCTACCGCACGGCCCGGAACCAGTTGGCGAGAGGGCGCTTCGGCTTTGACTTTGCCTTGTGCTCTGCCGACCAGCAACAAGTGATACGCCGGCTGTGCCCGCTGCACATTGCAGAAACCTACATGGAGGATTCGCCACAATGAGATTCAGGAAACGACATACTAACGAAGTCCCGATTTTGAATACCGCATCGTTGCCCGACTTGATCTTCACGGTGCTTTTCTTTTTCATGATCGTCACACATCTCAGGGATGAGACACCCAAGGTGCAGGTGGAAGTGCCGCAGGGAACGGAGCTGACGCCAATGAGCCGGCGGGAAAACCTCTACCAAATCTATGTCGGCAGGACCGCCGCCGGGGATTTTCGTATTCAGGTGAATGAAAAAATGATGGACTTGGAGCAGCTGACCGTTTTTTTTCTTGCCGAACAGCGCAAATTCGGTTCAGAGGATGAGCCGATAAGCGTTTCTTTGAAGGCAGACCGTGAGGCGGACATGGGGCTGATAACAGATGTCAAATTGGCGTTGCGGAAGGCTAATGTGTTGAATGTCAGCTATGCAGCTTCGATGAAGGCGGAAAATGGGAAAAAGTGACATTTAGTTTTTTTCAGCTGTATTTTTTTAGCGATTGAGCGTTTTTATGCGATAAATCATAACAATATTAAAAAAAAACATTAATTTTGTAAGCGAATTTAAAATCATCATTATGACACATCACAGTTTGGACTCATTAGACAAGCAGATCTTACGCATAATATCAGAAGATGCGCGCATCCCTTTTTTGGAAGTGGCGAGGATGTGTAACGTCAGCGGTGCGGCCATCCATCAGCGTATCCAGCGACTGACGAACCTGGGCTATTTGAAAGGCTCGCAGTTTCTGATCGACCCGGAGAAAATCGGTTATGAAACCTGTTCCTACATCGGCCTGTTCCTGAAAAATGGTGAAGATTACGGCAGGGTAGTTGAGGGGCTGTTCAAAATCCCGGAAATCGTGGAATGCCATTTTACGACGGGCGGCTTTGACCTTTTCATCAAAATATATGCAAAGAACAACCACGATTTGATGAACCTGATCCACAACAAGCTGCTGCCGTTGGGGCTGGCACGCACGGAGACAGTGATTTCGTTCAAGACAGCGTTCCGCCGTCAGCTCCCGGTGGCCCAGCTCTTGAAAGAAGACAAGTAGTTTAGGCCTGTTTTTAGTTGAAGTAAATTTTTTACAGACATATAGACGAAGGTCGGATTCCGAGTGAGGAACCTGACCTTCGTTTCCGTTTATTTTTCCATTCTACGGCCTCAAAATTGTACGAATAATGTCGTCGCGCCCCAAATGGAACGGTGGACATCGGGCATGCTTTGAATCAAAGGCGCACTGGACTTGAAGTGGATGGGCTTGTCGTAGGCCGCGTCCTCGGCCCTGTTCCCATGCTCAAGGCATAGCCTGCCGTTGAGCCCGATTGCAAATTTAGTGAACCGACGTAAGTAAGTGGCATCGAGAGCCCATAGATTCAACTCACAGGCCCGGTAGGCGTATGGCGTGAAAGCATGTTGAAAATCAAGGTGCGGCTTGAGGCTGTTGACGAGGTTGACATCGTAGTTATGGCCGCCTAGGATTTGCCGTCCGTAAAGTAGCGAGCATTCCACCGTGTTTTTATCATTGAAGAGGCTTGCGCCGACTTTGGCGTGCGGGGTTTGGGTTCGTACATTGAACATATAGTTGCCGTTTTTATAGCTTTGTTCATGAAATTCCATGCGCGTGCCGCCTTGCACCCACGCCATCCCGTTTTTGAAATGGTGTTGGGCGCTGGCTGTGAGGTCGATTTGCTGCTCTTGCAGGTTGTAATTCTGTTGCGTGTCAATAATCCTGAAGTCATAGATGTTGTTTGCCTTGTCAATGAGGTATTCTTCAATGATATTTTCATATCCTTTCCGGTTCTTGAACCTTCCCCTTGCCGCCAATGCGAACTTCCATCGTGGGTGTGACTGGTAGGTGACGTCCAACAGTGGTGTGATGATGCGGGTGCGTGCTTCGTAGAGATTGTAGATGTCGCTCTCTTCGGTCTTCATGTCCTCATAGGCATATCCGATGGAGGCATGGAGTTCCCAGTTTTTGACGGCTGTTGAGATGTATTGTATTTTTGCATTACATTGATGTATGTAATACATCCTTGACTTCCCAAACGACACGGCACTTTGCCTGACATCGTATAGCCCGAATCCGTAACACACAAAAAATCGATTTTGCTCTCCCGGCCGCCAGTATCGCAGCTGCATGTGTTGCTTGTTGCGTGCATAGCCTATTTGTGCCATGAGCAGACGGCCTTTGAGGATGCGTGACAGCGCGGCATTGAATTTCAGCCAAGTCGTATTGTTCAGCGCCCTCGGGTCGCTGACCCGATATGCTTGTTCGCCGTGGAACGAGGCTTTTGCCCCGACAATCCATCGCCTTAGGTTGAAGGCATAGCTCCCCTCGGCATAATAGGTGTCGAATTGATAATCCCCGCCAGTTGAGTCGGTGGAAATATAGGGGAAGTAATCTTCCGGCATCCTGGTTGCATTCCAACCAATGTTCTTGTTCTTGCCCCGTGCATATTGGATGGTTCCTGCCAGTGTGCCGCTGTGGGCGGTGCTGTAACTTCCTTGCGCGCCGGCGCGGAAATCATGTCCGGCATTGCCCTCGAAGGGCAGGAAGTCGCCCTTCGTCGCATTGGCGGAATAGGTGGTGTAGGCCACGGCGCTGTATTTGGGGCCGGTGGAGTCGTTCTGATAAGCCCAATGTCGATAGGTCGGATTGTCAAACTTGTCTTGTCGCTCGTGCTGGTGCAGGTCTGCCTCGATCTTCCCCGCTTTACTCTCGGCTGCCGATAGCGGCAGGCGAAGGGGAGAGGGCGACATCTGGGCCTTCCCCTCAATCGTGGCCAGGATAAACACAGAAAAGAGGTATAATTTGAAATGTTTCATCTATAAATTGAGATTAAAATAAATTTCGAGTCCAAAATAAGGGTCGTGCCATTCGCGTTGGGTAATTTTGCTCCCCGACAAGTATCTGGGGTTGATGTCGAGCAGCCCGTTGACGAAAAACGACAGCTTGGTGCCGTGTTTGAACTCTTTTGTGGCCTTGATGTTCCATAGCAGCGACACGGGCATCTCGTTCCGCGCATATTTGACGGGTAGGATGGTGCGTTTGAAATACCTGAAAATGTCATCGTCGTTGTTTATTTTTGCCATGACATCCTCCCCCACGGCCAAGTGTCGCCCGTCCATGTCCATGTATTCTTTGGGGAGGTATTGGCGGTTGTCTTTGTATTGGGAGGTGTTCATCCACACGATTTGCAGGAAATTGGTCAGGATGAGGCTGAACCGCGGAATATGCGTGTTGAGCCAGATGTTCGAGTTGAGTCTTTTGTACTGGTTCCTGGCCTGGTTGTCGTAGATGCAGACATAAGGGTATTCTTTGTTGCCAATCTTGACGGCAGGGTAATAATAAAGCGGCAGCGATGAGGCATAGTCGGTTTGATAGTATGCGCCGTTGACCTCGATGGTGGTCAGCAGAGGCCTGATTTTCGGGAATATCATGCGGTATTCTATGCCTCGTTTGGTGACTTTGCTGCTGTTCATCACCTTTTGTGCCGTGGTGAATACGCTGTATTGCTCTTTGATGTAGTCGCTCTTCTCAGGCCGCCGCCCGCTGATGTCCGCCCCTGGTTTGAGCGTGCTGTAAAGGTCGTAGGTGATGGGATGGTATTGCTTGAAATACTCAAATCCTGTGTTTGAGTGCTCATAGAAGGCAGTCAGTGCAAAATTGAATTTCTTGTAGTCCAAGTCCCAGCCCATCTCAACTTTCCGGTTTTTATTGGCCCTGAGCCGATGGTTTGCCACGTCGAAGACATGGGTGTAGGTTATCAAATGCCTGTGTTCGGGCTGGTTGGTAAAGGCATTGAGCATGTAGAAGTCTTTGTAGAGCTTTTCGGGATAAAGATAATCGAGGGTGGGCATCTTGCTCTCTTCACCGTAGCCTATGCGGAATGTGTTTTTGAGTTGTTGCCCATAAGTGTATGACAGGTTTATCCGTGGGTCGGCATGTAGCTGGTTGTGTAACAGGTAGTTTTTGGGAAGATTCGTCAGCATGCTCGCCCTCCCGCCTAGAGATGCCATTAACAGGTGGCGGCCGCCGCTATCGAAAAAAAAGTCGGCTTGTACATACAACGAACTTGTCCCTAAGGCTGGGATCGCATAATTGGGACGTGGCCGCATGTAGGAGTTGTCGTACGGGAATGGCGGCCGCCGCTCGTCGGCAATGACTGCGCCCGCGCCGTGGTTTTTGACGTTGGTGTATTCGATGCCATATTGCAAGTTGAGCGTGGTGTGCCGCAGCAGGGCGATTCTTGAGTTGGCGTTAAGTTGAGCGAAAAGATTCAAGGGCTTGTTGTCAATGTAAAAGTCGCTGTAATAACGCCCCGGCAGATAGAGGCCTTCGTGTTCGCCCTCTTCATGGGCCAGCGGGATGTTCATCGGGCCTGAACCCGAGAGCACCATTCTGTGCCGTGTGATCTTGTCGTGCGTGAAGTCCGTGGAGAGGATGACCTCCAACTTTTCGAGCCATTTTTTTGTGAAGCTCATGTTGCCTTTGAGCATCAGCGCCGTGCGTGAATAGTTCGCCTCATAGCTTTCATTGTATTGGTAGGTCAGTTCGTCTTTTTTCATCTGGTTGACCGTGATGGTTTGGCTCAGCCTCCCGTCTAAGTCGAGCGTGTGGCCGGCAATTTTGACCTTGTTGTTGTAGTAGATTTGCCCGGTGAGGCGTGAGAATTTGTCCATTTCCTCCCTAGCATCATTCATGGAATGCAGGAAATCGACCCCGCCATGGAGCGTCCCCCATCTTTCCCCTAGCCGCCATCCTTTCCCTGCATACCCGAGCCTGTTTTTCAAGTCGCTTTTGAGCCTTATCCTCAGCGGTGTCACGCCGTGTTTTGACGAGATGCTGATCATCCCGCTCGACAAGTTGCCGTAGCGTGCCGATGAAATCCCCTTCGTGAATTCGATGCTTTGGATGTGGTCGGTTGAGATGTAGCGCATGTCGGCACCTTGGTTGATGCCCGTGCGCCGCAGCGTCTCCGTGTCCGAACTGCTACTGCTGCCCTCGGTCACGCCTACCAGCTGCGAGCGGATGCCGTCGTTGGATATTGGCGCACCGTCGGTCACGATGCTCACGCCGAGCGAGGAGTTGGCGTCGCTGCCAACTTGGCGAGAGGAGATTTGCGAGAACTGATTGAGGTTGTTTTCTCTGTAGACACTGCCGGGGAGTAACAAAAACACGTCGCCAAGCGAGGTAGGGTGAATGTATTCCAAGGCGGCCTCGTCCACGATGACCTTGCCTCTGCGGTTTTTCTTAGCCATCACTTCGACTTCCTGAAGCGCAAAGCTGTTGGGCTCCAGCCTAAGGACGATGTCCTGGCTCTTCGACAGGTTGAATGCTCTTTTGAGCGTGATGTATCCCAGACATTCGACCTGGAGGGTAAATGAGTTGGTGGGAATGTTCCTCAGCTCAAAACGCCCGTTGATGTCGCATATCGTCTTGATGTTGTGGTCTACAATGCTAACGATGGCGAAGCTGGCAGCCTCGCCATCGTTGGTGTTTGTCACGATCTTCCCCCTCAACTCGATTGTCTGGGCGGAAATCCCGCCTAGGCAAACAATGAGAAGGCATATCGTCAGTAAATTCTTCTTGTCAAATATGATTTGCATCTTCTTCCTCTTATTTGTTGCGCCATCCGATGGGGAAAGCATGCTGCCCCTGCTGCATCAGGCAGTCTTCGGAACTGTTGTTCGTGTCTTGGTAATAGACTTTGTTGCCAACCATGATCTTTTTGCGGATGCACAGCTCGCCGCGGTGACAGCCGTTGACCAGGAATTTCCCACGGTCGAGAACCTCGGGGATGACGCGTGTCTTCACATCTTGTGGAACATCGCTCGTCTGGATGGCATCCAGGATGTCGCTTGTCTTGACCGAGAGGATGTGGATGTCAATCTCGCCAGCCGGGGTGCTTTCCGTGGCAGCCACCTCAGTCTTTGAGAGCGTCGTGTTTTGTCGTACAAATGCATCGATGGTCTCTTGCCTGCCGTCCTTCAAACGGAAAATCAGCGGAGAGACATAGCCGCGCGGCTGCAGGAAAAATCCGTAGGAGTCGCCATTCTCGGTGATGAGCACGTTGGGCACATCGGGATTGTCGATGTCCTTGGCCTCAGGGCCTTGGAAAATCTCGAAGTCTGCACCACTCAGGTCAACCGCGTTGATGATGCCGTCGCCCTTGTCCTCCAGACCCTCGTTCTCTTCTTTGTAGACGGCAGGGTGGTTGATGGCTGTGAATGCGATGACTAGCTTCTCGCCAGGCGCCACGGGATGTTCCTCGCCGGAACCGGGGATCGTGATGAAACCGCCGACGGCGACACGCTCAGGGTAATAGCTGTCATACCAGATGGGCTTGTTTTGCCAGACGATGTGTTGAGTCACGCCAATGCAGATACCGTCGGCATAAAGTGTTTCTTCCGTCGGGTTGAACAATACGATGTACTGGTCGGGATGCATCATGCGGCCGTAGTTTCTCTCGCCATTGAAAAACACTTCGCTGAAGATGAAGTCTTTGCCCAAGGCGCTTGCCGGCAGCGAGTTGATGTAGCCCGTGATGACTTGCCCGTCGGCATTGATGTTGATGTTTTCCATCAGCAATGAGATGACGATCTCTTCGCCTTGTTCGTTGGTGATCTTTTTCTCAATGGTGATGTTGTAGACACCGCGCGTCAGTCTCACGTTTGCCCGACCGGCGGCATTGAGGGTGAAGAACTTGTTGTCTTGGTTGCGGATTTCAGTGAACGTGACTGTGGTCCCCTCCAATATGCTCAAGTCAATCGTGCCGTCTACCTTGGGCACGGCATTGAAGACCACTTCAATGGCATTTTGCCCTGGATCCACGACATCGTCGCTGCACGATGTGGTCAAAAAAGGAATGACCATCAAGGTCAAAAGTGATTTGGATAAAATTTTTTTCATTGTTACTTGTATTTTTGGGTTAAAATGATATTTTTTGCTCAAAACTCCGATCCTTGCTCTTGGGCAGCTTTCTTTTCCTTGCAACATCCTTTGCCCTGGCCGTCGTTTTTCTTGCAGTGGCCGCCCGCTTGCCCCTGGGCCGCTTCTTTGTGGCATCCGCCGCCGCAGTGCTTTTTCGCCTCAACCACAAATTTTTCTTTTGCCAGCAGGCCGCGCAGCTCTTCGTCCTTGACCTTTGTGCCGTCGAAGGTAATGGCAACCATCTTGTTGTCCAGGTTGATGTTGACCTCGCTGACCGCCTTGTTGGCTTTCAACGTCTTCTTAATACGCTTGGCACATCCTTCGCAGCTCATGTTGATGACTTTGAAGCTGGTGTTGTCTGCCATGATGCTCATTGAGGTAAGCCCCCAAAGCATGCTCATTAATGCAATTTTTTTCATGATGTTAAAATTATTTTTATGAAACATTCTTTTTTTTGATCTCCTTTCGGAAAATGCGCTGCAAAATTAGTAAAACGCCCAGATGTCTGCAAGGGCAAAAAATAAAATCATGATTTTTGGGTATGCTGAATCCCGGCCATGTAAGGCATCGTTTTACGAAAATCATAATTGTTTTGTATGTCATTGACATCCAGATACCTAGTTTTGATGAACCGCATGTCGCCTGGAGGCAGAAAACGCACGGGTAACCACGGAAACATTCAAGTCATGTATGGACGCCCAGTCTTGCCTGTAAAAAAGCAGAATTCTTTGCCGATTTGAGCGAAAAAAACACGCAAAAGGCAGTCTCTTTGAAAAAGATGTGCTATCTTTGCTTATCCATTGTGACTTTTATGCAGTTTAAGACATCCTTTTTGCTCGCTCTTTTGACCTGTTGTCCGCTCGCAGCCAAGGCTTCTACACCCCACAACGACTCGCTCCCCCATTGGGGGGCGAGCCTCGGCGTGTTGCCCGGGCGCGTCGTCGCTTTGGATGACTACACCAAAAAGTGGCTGCATCAAAACGCGAACCTGGCCCTCAAGGCTGAATTGCATTATGCCGACTTGCCTCCCGACAGCAGCGCTTTTGCCTCTGACTACAATTATCCCACATTGAGCATTGGACTCAAATATGCCCTCAATCACGGTGTCGTCATGCATCGTTATCCTGATGAGGCATGGGGAAAGGCGCAAGAAGTCCCCTATGACTCGCATCTTGGAAACAGCTTGACGCTCTACGGCATATTCGCAAGACCGTTGTTGCGGACACAGCATTGGGAACTTGATTATTCGCTGGGAGCCGGCATTGGCTATAACCGAAGCAAATACAATCCGCGCAATAACATCGACAATGAGCTGATCGGGTCGCGATGGTTGATCTATTTTACCGCCGGAATCCACGGAACTTACCGATTTGCAGCGGATTGGGGCGTCAAGGCGGGCGTCGAGTTTTATCATCACAGCAACGGGGCGCTCAATCGGCCCAACAAAGGCGCAAACGTGCTGGCACCGATGCTGGGAATTACTTACATGCCTTATTACGGACTGTTGTGCGACCGAACTAAGAATCGAGTGACTGAGTCTTTCCAAAAGTATTGGTTCTTGAATCTCACAGCAGGACTTGGGGGGAAGACGCTTTTGGAAGAGTGGCAGAAAACGCAGTTCGACACAGAAATCGGCCAGCCGGACTACCGGACAGACCGCTTCCAGCTGTATGCCTCATATTCGCTCAAAGCCGACGTGATGCGACGTTATGCGCGCCGCTGGGCTTCCGGACTTGGGGTCGACTTGTATTATGGAACCTATGCCTCGAGAGTAAAGGCGTTGGATGAGGCGGCCGGGAGGAGGGAAAAACACAGCCCGTTGTCGTTGGGCATCTCGGCAAAGCATGAAGTTTACTATAAAAACCTGTCGGTCAACGTGGCACTGGGATGGTACCTCTACCGGAAAATGGGCTATAATGCCCAATTCAACGAAACGCCTTATTACGAATACGTCGGCTTGAGGTATAATTTCGCCAAATGGAAAGGACTTGGGGTCGGGTTTAACGTGAAAGCCCATGCCACAAAGGCTGATGTCACCGAACTGGTACTCAGTTGCCCCGTCGTTTTTTCAACCAAAAAATAGGTGCTGGCCTCAAGACGTCATTGTCCTGGATAATTGAGCTGTGCCAAACCAATGCACTCAAGCACCTCTTCAAGGTATTTCCGGGCTTCAAAACGCGCCATGGGCAGGTCGTGAAGCAAGTAATTCCCACAGTCCTGGGGCAGGGTGCCTGGTATCTCGCCGTCAAATTCGGCAATGAAGCGGAAGGTCGACTTCATCAAATCGACAATGTCGTCGGAAGTCCAGTCGCCTTTCAACAACAGGTAGTTGCCTGTCAAGCACCCCATCGGCCCCCAATAAACGACATGGTTGCGCCATTGCGGGTCGTTCCTCAGATAAGTCGCCGCCAAGTGCTCTATTGTGTGCAGGGCACCCGGATGCAGCGCAGGCTCGCGGTTCGGCGCTTTCATGCGGATGTCGAAAGTGGTCACTGTCTCGTTGCCGACAATGTCCTTGCGGCTAACGTAAATGCCGCGCAGCAAACGGTTGTGGTCAATGGTGAAACTGGGTATCTTTTCCATGTCGTGATGATGTTGATGATGTGAATGTTATGATTCTAAATGACCTCTAAAAAGGCTTTGGTCACAGCAAAGGAACCTTCGGCGATGCGTGCCCAGAAGTCAAAATACTGGGCTGCCTTTTCGTCTTTGAGCGGAATGTCGCTGATGATGCGGAATGAAATGAACGGGACGCCGTATTTATGGCAGGTCTGGGCAATGGAGCAACTTTCCATGTCTACCGCCATGGCATGGGGAAAGTGGTGAAGAATGCCGCGCATCTTCTCACGACTGTCTACAAACCAGTCGCCGCTGACGATCTGGCCGGCATGGACGCGCGTGCCGCACGAGAGCGACTGGGCTTTGGCTACCAGCTCAACAGGAGAGGCAAACGTCGCGGGCATGCCGAGCACTTGGCCCATCTGGCATTCGCTGCCACAATACACGTCGTGATAGGCGCATGTGGTGCTCACAACCGCCTCGGTAACGTTGAGGCGAAGGTCGGCACCACCGGCCACACCCGTCGAAATGACCAGGTCGGGATGATA
Organism: uncultured Prevotella sp.; assembly: GCA_900319895.1. GTDB lineage: Bacteria > Bacteroidota > Bacteroidia > Bacteroidales > Bacteroidaceae > Prevotella. The sequence goes on from ONQK01000082.1 coordinate 12,530, forward strand.
GCCGTTTATCATCTCTACTGCACCGATGGTGGAATTGACCTTGCCAATGCCACACTGCTGGACGATGACCTCGTTTTCACCAATCCTACCTAAAATAAAGGCCTTGCCGTTGTGTTGCTCGTCAATGGCATGCTCGATGATGGTGCGCAGCTGCACCAACTCCTTTTCCATGGCAACAATAATTCCTATTTTCATGTTTGTGAGCGTCTTAAGTGATGCAAAAGTACAAAAAAACGGCCAGAATCATAGGATTGCACATCTTTTTTATCATACTTTTACATTTTTCCAGTGCTTCTTTCCAGTGAATGTGAAAGTTGAGGCGAGGAAATCACCTCTTGTCTTTGAGCACTTCGTCTTGACGACACACCTCGCGCTGCTTCTCAACATTCGGCACAAGGCTATTGATTACTGGTGGATTGTCGGAAATCCTGCCCGGTAGTGTGGCTCCAAAAAATAAAAAAAACATAAATTTTGTTTGGTCAATTCAAAAATATGTTTTAATTTTGCTATTGATGTCAGCCCATTTGGGGTAAAACATCGGATTTATGGGTTAATTAAGAGAGACGTTATGTCCTTTCTTGTCGCTGAAACGTGAGAAATTTCAAGACACACAAGAAGACATAGTGCTTCTCCGCGCGTTAGCGTGGGCTGGCATCACTATATCTTTGTGTCAAGGTAATTCTCACGACCTCAGTGAAGAGATATGGGAGCATATCAGTTCACGTTTTCTCGTCTTAAGAGTTTCAATGGCGTAATGGGACTGAAGCGCCACAGTTTAAGTAAATAAAAAAATGAAGAAAATTAAAATTTTATTGAGCATGGCACTGCTGTCACTCGCAATGCCGCAGCTTACGCACGCCCGAGCCGAGGGCGACTTGTTTACGTGCGACGGGACGAAGTATCAGATAACGTCCGTTGCCAACGGGAATCTCACAGTGGGTATCTACAGCACCTCGCTGACGGGAGAGGTTTCCTTCCCCGCCACCGTTGCCGACTCCACCGGCACCGTGTTCAAGGTAACTGCTCTTTTAAACCGAACGCTGAAGCAAGACCCTGCCTGCCGCCAGATTACCTCCATCACCCTTCCAGAGGGAGTGACGGAATTTAGTGGCTGGAGCCTTGAGAGCTGCAGCAGGCTTACCACCCTCCACCTGCCGTCAACCTGCGGTTGGCCTGCCACCGACAATGTGAATTTCCCAGCTTTGACAACCATTACGGTTGCCGAGGGCAATCCATATATCAAGGTGGTGGACAACAATACGGTGTACAGCACAGACGGAACCATCCTGTACTTCTACTACAAA
>ONQK01000186.1 GCA_900319895.1 uncultured Prevotella sp.
TTCATGTTTCCAAAGTAAAAGGGGGAGGAAGGGCCTTCTCTCCCCCCTTTTAGATGGTGTCTTTTATCTGCGTTGGCGTCTTACCGAGACTCGCGCAGAGGAGCCCGGCGAGGAAGTGCCTGAGGAACGTTGTTTAGTTTGCCTAACCTTGGGTTCTGACGTTCTCGTCCTGCGGCCTCTTGCCGTTGCCCTTGCCTCTTTTTTAGACACTGCGACACTGTCGGCGGCCACGGCCTGCGCCTGTTCTTTCTTCTCTGGTTCGCCCCAGACACTCTTTTCAAATTCTACCAATTCGCGTTCGATGCGTCGTTGCTCCGCAGTAAGCGCAGAGTCGGTATTGCAGTATTGTGCCAAGGTCCGCCCCAGCATATTCGTCGTTTTGTAGATTTTTCCACGGTACTGGTTGAGCGTGAAATAGTCATCGATGCTCATGGTTGCCGCATTGTTGAGGTTGCTGGTCATAATGATTTGTTTGGCGAGAAATGGTGCCAAGTCATCATATTTTACCCAGAAAAGTGGATATTTGGTCGAGCCTTCGCCAAAATCGTCCTCCCGCATCATGATGGGGCACAATGCCAGCACTTTGGTATGGAATGTTGAGGTAGATTGGTCGTAATAGGCACTTTCCTTGATGAAGTAGCCTTTCACTTCACGCGAGGGGATGTCGCTATTATCAATGTGTGTACGGCCGTTATTCGTCTCATAGTAGATGTGATAATTGTCCAAAAATGCCTTGCGTTGCACGATTGCCGCATCGTTGAACACTTCGTTGCCGTCCAACCTGTATTCATAGACCTTTATCTGATTACTCATCATCAACTTGAAAATATATGTGAACAGATTCATCTGGGAGCCCATCGGCTCTACTGGATAATACAAGCCTGCATTGGCATCCTCTTCAAGGTTTAGTTCACGGTAAATGTCCCTGCGCCAAACCACGTCCTCAGACATGTTTGCCGTGACAGGGAATGTTATTTTTGAACGCATCGTGATATTGTCAGCGTTTGAACGGCTCGGCTGTTGTGTTTTGCGACGAGCTTCCGGCTGTGCACTCACGCCTTGTACTACAAATGCGATGAGCAACATCAAAAATATTTTCTTCATCATCATTGAATCTTATCTGGGTTTCTTAAATTCATTTTACAATCACTTCGAGCGCACCTGGCAGGTTGCGCGTTATGCCGTCAGGGCCTGTTGCCGACACACGGGTTATGTAGAACCGCTTGTTGCGTGCCAATGACCTGAACATCTCTTTTTGTCGCGGTGAGAACGAAGAACCTGAGGAAGCCACGGGGATGGCATTGCCCATGTTGTCGTAAAACACTGCTTCAAAACTGTTCACGCGGAATTCTATGTCGAGCAACCCGTCGTCAATAGCTGCTTTTATGCCTGTGGCTCCCATGATTGAAGCCTTGGCGAGCCCGCCGCCTTTGAAACGGTCTGAGCCCAAAGAGATGTATGCGATAGGATCTGGCAGTTTACGCACCTTGAACGGTACATTTGCCATCTTCCGCACCTTTCCCTTGTCGTTCACCGTCACTGAGAAGACTACATCCTTGCCCACTGCCGACGGAACGGCGATGTATCTACCGTTTCCGCTGGAACGCAGCGAGCCGCCTGACATTGACACGGATACTGCATTTTGCGGGATCCCGGGGACGCTGACCGTCATCGGGTTTGCGTAGCCGGCATAAAGCACGTTCATCAAGTCGGCCGCCACAGTGGCCGTGTTAGGCGCGGGAATAACTTCATATTTTTGGAGAAAATCGCGGCGCAGCGGCTCTCCCGACTTGTTTTTCAGCAGCATGTAGCCACTAAAAGAATGTTGTCCGAGGCGGCCTGCGGTGAACGAATATCGTCCGTTATCCGAGTTGATTTTCGTGCCGTTGATGTAAATCTCTGGCTGTTGTGTCGTGTCCACTGCCGCCAGGACGATGTTGGCCGAGAAGGTTTCGCCTGGATACAGCGCTGTCTTCTCGGGTATCACAAAGGCGTCCAATTTGTTCACACGGAGGTCTTTCATGTCAACATTAGCCACCAAGGTATGTAGAACTTCGCCTTCGGCATAGCGCACATCGCTCTGCAACTTGGTCAACAGCGTTACTGCCGCCGCGACGGGCATCTGCTCGAACATGTATTCCTGCCATGTCTTGTCAAAGCCATTGGCATTTTTAGGGACTTCTGTCGACAAATTGCCCGCGATGATGTCACGTTGGTGCTTGTCGGTCACGAATTTCAATATTTTTTCCCTGTAATCCACAATTGCGTCGTGCAGCCGCTTGCCTTTCCCCGTGCGCGGTGCAAGCATTACATAGCTGGCAGACTCGAGGTCTTCCTTGTTCCGGATATTTTTCACGTCTGCTTGTCGGCCATCTGCCTCTTGTACTATTTCCAACTTGAGTTGCTCGGCAAAATTATAAAGCGAGTCGCTCATTCTCTTTACCGTTGTGGCCTTGTCAAACCAAGCTTTCACTTTGGCAGGATTGCTCTTCATCTGAGATTGAAAATCTTCATATAGTGCCGCATTTTCCTTGGTCGAGTTTGACGTTGTCCGGCTCAAGCTCTCTTCCACAATGGAGAAGCCGTTGAGCACTTCATTGGAAACGTTCAATGCCAACATTGCCATGAGGACAACATACATCAGGTTAATCATCCTCTGACGCGGTGATACGGGTCTTTTCTTTATAGCCATTTACATTTACAAAATTGTATGGTAATCAACTCTTGTTTCTAGTCCTCGTCGCTTGCCATCGGCATTACGCCAGGTGCCGCCTGCCGCATGTTCACGGTCATGGCCTCAATCATGCGAGTGTAAATCTTGTTGAGTTCTGCAATTTGCTTCGCCATCTTCTGCGTCTGCTCATTGATTTGGTCAATGGTGCCGATTTGCGAGCTCGCACTTTTAAGCTGCAGTTCATAAACCTTGCAAATGCCAGTAAGTGTGCGGTTCAGGTTCTCCATTTCCTCGCTGTCACGGGTCAACCGTGCCGACTGCTCGCTCACTTTGCCCAGCATGATGGTAAGTTTGTTCAATTCTTCCACATAATTTGAGGTCGCCTCTGCCATTTCCGGCGCGATGTCTTGTTGTTGGCTCACCCATTCGCCATGGTTTGCCACAGCAGGTGTGCCGGCCGCCGCACCACGGTCTGCCGATGATTCCGTGGCTGATGTCTTGGGTGTTGTATCCAAGACGATGGTCTTCACACCAGATACTGCCTTCACCTGTGCTGGCGCTTCGTTTTCCACCTTTTCTTCTGTCGCCGCCGTCAAGCTTGTCGGCAGGTCCAATCCATCTGCCGTCTTATCAAACGGGCGGTCGAATGCTGAAAGAAAGAACACGATGACCTCCGTACCCATACCGATGAAGAGCATGAGATTTGCCATTGGCAAGTGGGTCAACTTGAATAATGCGCCGAGAATCACGAGTGATGCACCCCAACTGTAGGCATAGTTCAAGAACGTCTGCCCCGGCACGCTGTCCATCCATTTTTGCAAACGGTAGACCACATTGAATTTGCTATATTCTGTCATCTCTTTTTCTTTTTTGATTTCGTTACTTTTTGTTTTGTACTGCTAGTGGTCGCCAGACTTCTCACACAACGGAACCCGATGTATGAGCGGGGCTGGTTTTGATATTCCCAAGTTCTCCATGCCGACCGGATGTAAGACTCAGGGTCTTTCCACGACCCGCCTCTCACACTTTTTTTCTTGAGCCGATAAGGATCTTCCTGGGCTGCCTTGTATTCCAACTGCGGGTTCAAGTCGTTCATGGCATCCACGCCTGCTTCCGTATAGATCGTGCTGGTCCACTCGGCGACGTTTCCTGCCATGTCATAAAGCCCATTGGAGTTGGCAGAATAGATGCCCACACGGCTTGTTATCAAGTTGCCGTCTTTGGTGTAGTTTCCTCTGTCGGGCTTGAAATTCGCATAGAAACATCCGTCGCCGCTTTTCACATTTTCATTGTTCCAAGGAAATTCCGAACCGTCTTTTCCGCGCGCAGCATATTCCCATTCCGCCTCTGTCGGCAAGCGATAGCGCTGCACATAGCGCGCCTCGCTGCCCAAGCCTTTCAGCAAATAGTCCGTGCGCCATGCGCAGAACGCATTTGCCTGTTCCCAGGTAACTCCCACGACTGGATAGTTGTTGTAGGTTGGATTGCTGAAATAATTGCGCAAGTACATCTCATTGTCCGAGTTCTTGAAGTCATTGACCCAGCATGTTGTGTCTGGGTACACGTTGACGATGTAGGTGTTCAAAAAATCCCACGGCCCGGTCAAGGGTCGGTTGATAGTTTCCCTTACAATTCTTCCTTCGTCGTCGATGTAGGCCGTGTCTTTTGAAATCATGACCACTTCGTCTGCATTCACCGTAACGTCTGTGTTCAGGTTGCGCTCCTGCGGGTTCAGGCGGTTGCGGCGCAAAGCGGCAGCCGTATAATCGTAAATTTCATAACGATAGTTCAGCTGACGTGCATCTATCAACTTCTCGCCTGTCACCGGATTGTAGACATACAAACTTTCGATTGCCCTTTGCTCGTCTTCATTGGGCTTTCTTGGCAAAGGCTTTTTCCAGTTGACATGCGGCTTCACGGGGTCGCCATTTTTGTCCTCCGTAATGATGTAGCTCTCGTCGCCGCCATAAGAAGGGTCGGCAAGACGCGTGCGCAAGATGGAATCGCGCACCCAGATGACAAATTGCTTGTATTCGGAGTTTGTCACCTCGGTGTCGTCCATCCAAAAACCGTCAACGGAAATGTCCTTTACCGGTGTCTTCCGTCCCCAAAGACTGTCTTGGTTCTCAATACCCATTCGCAGGTATCCGCGTTTGACCATGGTCATGCCAAAAGGAGCCGGCTCGCTGAACCCCTTTCCGCCCCCGACGCCGACGACCTCGCCGCCGCGACCTGCCGACGAAGAGGCCTTACTGCCGAAACAAGAGGCTAATACCAAAGAGAATGCCAGCACTCCTAATGCGATTGTCATCTTACTTGTTCTCATATTTTGCTCTTTTCTTTTTATCTTCTTCAATTTCTTTAAAGTATTCGTACGCTTTTATGCTTGTTTTTTCCTTTCTTGAATAAATTGATGTCTGTTTTATAACCGACGAACAGCGCGTGGCTGCCATTTCCGATATTTATGTTTGAGGTGTAGACCTCGTAGCTGTAGCCCACATTGATGCCGTGCAAAGCGCCTCCGATGAGGACTGTTATCGAGTTCATGGGGCTGTAGCTGATGCCGCCATACATGTGCTTCGCATCACTGGTGTATGCCAGGCGGCAAGTGATGTCGGCACGGTATGCTTTCCCGTCTGTGCGGATTAATGCAGAGGGATGTATTGTTAAAAACGGATTTCTTAATTTAATATTGTATCCTCCCGTCAAATAAAATGTCGGGGTAATCTTCAACTCATTGGTCTCTCCCAAGTCTATCAAAGGGGCGAGCACATGTTGGGCCGAGATGCCGACATACCACGGGCGGCGCAGATAATAGAGCCCGAAGCCCAGGTCGAAGCCTGTCCCCGTCACTTCTGACTTGGCAAAGGCGGGGTCGCTCGAGTCTTCCAAGTCAAGTTTCGATCCATCAAATTTCTCGCTGATCAAAGCCGCCTGCGCACCGATGTTGAGACGGCCACCGAAAAGAGTTGTCCTAATGGCGTATTTCAACGTCAAATTCTGGTGGGTGAACAAGCCTATTTGGTCGTTGAGCAACGACAAACCGGCACCATGATAGGTGCGGGCAAAATAAAACGGCATGTCTGCCCCGATGTACAGCACCTTCGGGTTGTTCTCGAAACCTGCGAAGTCCATCGCATAAGAGCCCACGATATTAAGTTTGTCTTCTTTCCCCACTGCGGCGGGGTTGAATGCCGGCTCCATCTCAAAATAATGGCTCCATGAGACATCGTACTGGGCAAAACTGCTGGCAGAGACGAGCTGAACTAGACTTATTATGAATAGAATTCTTTTCAACACTATTTTCTATAACGGCTTTTAGGTATTTTTATTGTATTTTGGGGTATTGTTCGCCTTTTTTCGTCAAAAAAAGCGGGAAAAGCGGCTCAAAATATGACGGAAGGCATCAAAAAAACGCTCTGACAGAGCGGTAAATGCCCTGACAGAGCGGAGATTGTATCAATTTCCTTGTATGGCCTACTCGGCAAATGGCCTGTCCTTCATAGGGCCTATTTGCAGAGCACCTTTGCCATGCGCTCCAAGCCTTCCAGCATCAGTTTTCTAGGACAAGCCATGTTGATGCGCACAAACTGCCTGCCCGTCTCATTGCCGTACATGCTGCCTGGATTGATGTAGACCTTGCCTTCGTTGAGCAAGCGTTCCGACAGCTCGTCGCCCGTCGTCCCCAGGGCACTGATGTCAACCCAAGCGAGGTAGGTGCCTTCTGACTTGAGGACTTTCAACTGCGGAATGCGGTCTTCGAAAAACTTCACCAGCGCATCATAGTTGCCTTTGATGTATACATTGAGCTGGTCCAACCAGTCTTCGCTTTCGTTGTAGGCGGCGATGACCATTTCCGGGCCGAAGACATTTACGTCACAAACCTCGTTGACATTAATGGCGCGGCTAATCTTCTCACGGATCTCGGGCTCGCTGCAAATGATGTTGGCCATGTGCAAGCCTGCTGTATTGAACGACTTCGAGGGTGAATTGCACACCACCGTGTTCTTGCGGCATTCGTCAGACAATGTGGCAAAAGGCACATATTTCTGGCCGGGCATGACCAGCTCACAGTGGATCTCGTCGGCTATGACACGGACATCATGCTTCAAGCAAATGTCGCTCATCTTCTGCAACTCTTCCTTTGTCCAAACACGGCAAGCAGGGTTGTGGGGATTGCAAAGCACAAAGACCTTAACCTTCGGGTCGGCGGCGCGGCGCTCAAAGTCTTCAAAGTCAATGCGATAATAGCCGTTTTCGTAAATGAGCGGATTTTCCGAACTCTCGCAACCGTTGTTTTTAATGGAAGAGAAGAAGCAGTTGTACACCGGTGTCTGGATCAACACTTTGTCGCCAGGCTCTGTCAACGCCTTAATGGCGACAGAGACTGCGGGCACTACGCCTGTGGTGTACAGAATCCAGTCGCGCTCAATGTGCCAGTTATGGCGACGATTGAACCAGTTGATGACTGAGTTGTAATACTCGTCTTCCACACATACATAGCCAAAAACGCCATGTTCTACGCGCTTCCGAAGTGCGTTGATGATTGGTTCTGCTACACGAAAGTCCATGTCGGCAATCCACATCGGGATGATGTCATCGTGTTTAGGCGAGTCCCATTTGCAACAATGGCTGCCTTTACGGACAACGATTTCGTCAAAATTATACTCCATGATAATTGTTATGGGTTAGTTTGTTAATATTGTTTGTTTTTTCAATCAAATGAATTGTTTCAGCGCTGCCTGACGACGCAGTCTGCAGGCCCCTTGATGTTTTCGTCAATGATGACCTCGCCGACTTGGTCGGCCACGATTTCACCGCTGGCTGGATTTTTGATGCTCCTGATGGCACCACGGATGTCTGCCTTTAGGGTTGAGTACTCGAATGCCCGGTCGCAGCCTTTGTCGAAAGTGCAGTTCTCAAGCACCAAGTCGTGGGCATAACAAAGCGGCTGCTCTCCACTGATGTGGCAGTTGACCAGTCGTAGGTTTTTCGAGTGCCAGCCAAGGTATTCGCCATCAAGCAGCGAATCGTAAATCGTGATGTTCTCCACTTCCCAAAATGCGTCTTTGGTGTGGATTTCAGCATGATGGATCTCAACGTTCTTCACATACTGGAATACATAGTTCGAGTCGCTCTTCAGCCCGTTCACACAAATGTTCCGGCTGCCCATGAACGGATAAGTTCCTCCGTGCAACTCGACATTGTCGATCACCAGGCCGTCGATATTCCAAAACGTCTCGTCTGCATCATTGATTCTCACATTGTGCAGCTCAAGGTTCTTCATCTCACGGAAGAATTTTGGCCCGTCAATCACACAGTCCGACATTTTCATGTCGTCTGAATACCAAATGGCAGAGCGTGAGCCCGGGGCAAAATAGCAATTCGTAACCACCGAGCCACGAACATGCCAAAACGGGTATTTGCCATAAAAGCTGCAACCTTCTGCCTCAATGTTGCTACATTCCTTGATGCCCGACTCACCGTCCTCAATCTTGATGTTCTCCAAGCGCACATCATGCACTTCAAACAAAGGACGCTCGCCACCGAAGACTTGATCTTTTATTAATTCCATCGTCGTTTAATATGGTTAAGCCGTGCAAATATACACATTTTTTCATAAAAAAACAGACTGAGTGGGAAAAAACACGACAATCCTGGCCGAAACTGAAAAAAGGCCGCCCGCTCGAAGATTGGACAGCCTTCAGAAATCACTATTCCCGATTGTGGATTAAAGATTCGGATTAATTTCGCTCCACTTGGAAATCTCGGGGACGATGTTCAACGTCACCAGCTCGTCGCGCATTTTGCAAAGATGCTCGTAACTCTGGTCAAGTTTAGCATTTTCCTCTGCCGTACCTTGTGGAACTTCATAATGGCAGCCGTTCTTGTCCAGCGTTGTGTTCATCGCCATCATGATGTGGTCGTACTTATCTGTTTTCACATAAGTTCCGGCAGGGAAGCGGAAGGGCTCACCGCCCATCACAGAGCGAATCATCTCAACAGAGAGGTATGAAGGGCTCTGGAAGGAGCTGCGGCCGCGCAACTCGATGATTTTCGCGCCGCCCTGGGTCACATCTTTCTTCATCTGCTCCCACTCCTCCGCGGGGAACTCGGAAGTACCGATGATGTCGCTCAGCTTGCGGCCGGCAATTTCAACATGGCTGCCAAATACCGCCATCTGCTCGCCATGGCCGCCGTATGTCGCACAGCCTGTTATCTCGTCCTGCATGACATTGAACTTCTTTGCCAAAGCACTTTGCAAACGAGTAGTGTCCAAACCTGCCAAAGTCGTCACCTGTGAGGGTTTCAATCCTGAGTACAACAGCGTCACAAGGCCTGTCAGGTCGGCTGGATTGAAGATGATGACCACATGCTTTACATCAGGGCAATACTGTTTGATGTTCTTACCCAACTCCTCTGCTATCTCGCAGTTACCTTTCAGCAGATCCTCGCGGGTCATGCCTGCCTTACGGGGGGCGCCGCCAGAAGAAATGATGTACTTGGTGTCAGTGAATGCTTCTTTTACATCTGTTGTGGCTGTGATTTTCACATTTCCGAAACCACTCTGACGCATTTCTTCTGCCACACCTTCTGGTGAGAACACGTCATACAAGCAAATGTTGTCTGTCAAACCCATCATCAAAGCGGTTTGAACCATGTTGGAACCAATCATGCCGGCTGCGCCGATGATGGTCAGTTTTTCGTTTGTTAAAAATGCCATAGTTTATTTTTGTTTAGGTGAATTCATTTTAGCCATGCAAATTTAAAAAAAAACTATTAATTCCATGAAATATTGACCGTTAATTTTTGCTTTTTTATAAAAATCGTCCTGGAAATCCATCGCTTTGACAAGTAGATTTTACAAAATCTCGTTCTTCCAATCAAAATTCTTCCCCAAAAAACATTAAAATGCATCAAAAGCAAAGATGCACCTCTTTGAACAAGTCAAGAGGCGCATCTCCCTGATATATGCTTGCTTTAACTTAATGTCAATCTGCTTCCATTGACTTTCCAAGGCTTATTTCTTCGTAATCTTGCGGCTATAAGTCACCTTGCCCTTGTCATAAACACTCAACAAGTAAACGCCGTTGGTCAGCGAAGCTGTATTCAGCATACAAATGCCGTCCTTGTCGGTCTTCCCTTTTGCCACGACAGCACCAGCCAAGTCTGACAAGATGACGCGCATCGGGCGGTTATCAACCGTCGAACAGGTCACTTTCAGTTGTGTTGAGAAAGGAACAGGGTCGATAACATAGTCCGTACGCACGCTCTGCACATCAATTCCCGACACCTCGCCACGCTGCAACTGCCAACGGACAGAGTATGCGTGGACGCTGGAGTGATTGTCGACGCGCAGGTAGCTGGTCTTGTCTTCCACCGATGCCACCAACTCGTCATTCCGACCCGTCAGAGAATTAGACGTAAGACTTACTGCATCCTGGCCTGTACCAATGACGCTGCCGTTCAACTTCCAAGTGACTTCAAGCGTATTTGGATTTGGCTTGATCAAATCCAGCCTGAAATCCATCCTTGAGCTGCCCACTGTTACCGAATAGCGATTGCTGGGCTGATAGCTGTTAATGGGATTCACAATCTTGTGAATGGACTCAATGATGGCTTGACGGCATACCGCACAGAACTCACGTCCTAGATATTGCATCTTGCAATTTTGGTGAGGACGATACCATGAACGGTTCTCAGGATAAGGATAGACACTTACACTCTCCGTCCCACACCAGTTCTTCCACTTTACGCTCTGCGTACTGGAAGTTCTGGTCATATTCGGCTTCTCTGCCTGATAGCCTTCTGCCCAATATTCATCTGCCAAATTCGCAAAACCGTGTCCCACTTCATGAAAGAAAATCTCCAGCGCCTGGGAAGCTTTCGAATAGGTCATGATTTCGCCGCCGGCACCGCCGTATTTCGTAGAATTGACCACCATCACAACAATGTTGTGCTTGGGGAAATTGTTGCTCAAAACCTGACGCACCTTGGTCAAGGACTTCGGATAGAGCAAACGGTCTATGCCACCATAGCCAAAAGTCGTACCATAGAAATTATTGACAGCTGAACTCGGTGTCAAGCCTGCTCCACTGACCTGTGAAGGTGTCTTAATGAGAAACACATTGATGTAGTCCTTATAGTTCTTCCATGGCGTAATTTGAAAAAACGCATTGGTTGCACTGCGAACATCCTGAACGAATGTGTTCATCTCCGACTCACGATAACCGTCACCTAAAAAGACGAGGTTTACATAATTGTCCAAACTTCCCATGTACTTAATTGTATCAACGGGATACTTTTGCGCTGATGCCAACAATGGCAACAAAAGCATGACTGAAAGTAAATAAAATTTTTTCATAACCTTTTAATTTTTATACGTTGAGATTCTTTAGTCTAAAAAAAAGCCGCCGACTTTCACATCTGCAAACTGAGCAAAACTTGCTGCTTATACCTGAATTCGATTTTATCGACAATATTCGTCAGAGGTATGCGAAGATAAAAGTCTGCTTCATCCGACCTCATCTCCTTGCTTCCCAAACTGCCATTTTCATCTACATATTCCAACCGTTTGCGCAACGGATTTTCCATGCCATAAATAGCCAACTCGTATTTACCCTTCCCACGCAACACATAATTAAATCCTTCAGCAGGATTCAAATCATGGCCAGGAGGCAGCTGCTTCATCCGTCCATCAACCTTAGTCATACTCAAAAGTTGCATTGAATAGGTATTTGACACAGAGTCATAACGCACTAAGCCCTCCACAAAAACCATCTGCGGATGGTCATCGTCAAAAGCCTGACCGCCATGAGAATGCATTGCCTCGCGTTTCACGCCACACGATGTCATCCACAATAGAGCTACAATGCCCAAAACGACAAATATGGATTTATAGGCTTTCATTTTGAACTGAGTTGACTATTTTTGATTATTAATTTTCACAAAGTTAAGAAAAATATCTGATAATCAAGCACATTCATTTTATTTTTTTAACAAAAAAAAAGTTAAATTTTTCATGAAAACACCTAAAAAAATAGTTTTGAAAATGCTGAAACACAAGAATTCAAAGGGGGGGGGCATCAATTAGCCCCCCCCCTTTGAATATTTTCAGAAAAAAACGATAAAAATTTATCAAATATGCAAAAAATCCTGCAAAACTTTCATTTCCATGCATCATAGTTGCATATAGACCTACATTTATGCATGTAGAATGACATATACGATATGGAAATTTTGTGTTCGTCCTCATTGTCGTGTATGTAAACAATGACTGCAAGCAAAATACCACAATTACTTCACATAAAA
>ONQK01000081.1 GCA_900319895.1 uncultured Prevotella sp.
AATCCTTTGACTTTTTGTCGGAGGTCGGTCGGGGCAATATTGATCTTGCGGAAAATCTTCTGGCCCTTGGAAAACATCCTGTTGCGGAGTGGCATCTTGGCGGAAAAAGTGGTGCAAAAGCAAAATCATTCGCTCAGTGTGGACGATTTGGAGCAAGCTTTGGAGCTTACGGACAAGGAGGATATTAAGGAAGAACAGAGCATGTTGCAGGGCATCATCCGTTTTGGGGACGAGACGGCAAAGGAAGTGATGACAAGCCGCCAAGACATCGTTGACTTGGATATTGGCAGCCCATTTTCTGACGTCCTGCAATGTGTCGTTGAGAATAATTATAGCCGAATACCGGTTTATCAAGATACCTCGGACAACATCCGCGGCGTTTTGTACATCAAAGACTTGCTGCCACATCTGAATAAGTCGCAGGCATTTCGTTGGCAGAGCCTCATCCGTCCGCCTTATTTTGTCCCGGAGACGAAGAAAATTGCCGACCTGCTTCGTGAATTTCAAGAAAACAAGGTGCATATCGCCATTGTCGTCGATGAGTTCGGCGGCACGAGCGGATTGATAACCTTGGAGGATATTTTGGAGGAAATCGTCGGGGAAATCAACGATGAATACGATGAGGAAGAGAGGACTTACGCAAAGTTGAGCTACAACACTTATGTTTTTGACGGCAAGACACTTTTGAGCGATTTTTGCAAGATTCTGGAAGTCGATGACGATGTCTTTTTAGAGGTCGAAGGTGCCGCAGACACGCTGGCAGGATTGTTGCTTGAGATTAAGGGTGAATTTCCGACCATTCATGAAAAGATGAATTACGCAAGCTTTACATTTGAGGTCTTGGGCATTGAGGAGCGGCGCATTAGCAGCATAAAAGTGACGGTCAATAATTCGTAGACATTTCTTCTTTAGCGCTCATATTTTATTTCAATGCTATGACAGGAAAGACCATCGAAATATTAGACAATGATGTGTTATTGGGCATTTCCGCCATAGATGAAAATATGGAATTGCCTTCTTCCCAACCATCACCTTGGCTTGAAAAATGCAGACATCAACGGCGGAGGCAAGAGGTTATAGCCGTACATCGCCTGTTGCGCGAGATGACAGGTGACGAGAATCTCGTATTGGCGCATCATTTTTCGGGAAAACCTTTGTTGTCAGGTTGGAATGTCAGTGTTAGTCACACGCATGGACACGTTGCTGCCATACTTTCACGAAAACAAAATGTAGCGGTTGACATTGAGGCGCGCAGTGACCGGGTTTTCAGTATAGCCAAACGCCTGTTGAGAGCCGATGAGCATGCCGACAACCAAATTGACTTGCTGTCGCATTGGTGTGCCAAGGAGACAGCTTATAAATTCTATTCAGAACAGCGACTGCAATTGGACGAAATGCGGGTAACCCTACCTTCTGCGCTTGGACAATCGGGACAAGTTGAGAATTTGCGCACTGACGAGACCCTGAAATTCGACATTCGCATAACACGAGAATACGTTTTAGCCTATGCGATAGAAAACCATTGCAGCCGCAGGACTTGACAGAAGAAACGACGTTGAGTTCGTGTTTGCCAACCTTTAGTTTTCATCGTGTCCATACATGGCATGAGTCTTTTATGTGTGGTGTGTAAATTCTTGATATTCATGTCGTTAGACATTGGCAATGCCAAGATGTGAAGAGGTGGTGGCATTTTTTCATGAACATAGCTGATAGTAGGCGGTATGACGGGAATATTGGCAGCCATGAAAAGCTATTTATTGGTGCCGAAGGTAAAATTTTGATTCATTTATTAGGTCTAAAGTTGATTTATTCGTATCTTTGCACTCGTGAAATTGGGAACAATAAGACATATAGCTCCTTGGATGCTATTGGCTGTGTTTGTGCCAATGCTGGTTTTCTCATCGCTCCATGTCCATGAGGACAATAAGACTGTGGTAGCGACAGAATGTTCCGATTGTGTGCGCCATAGTTGCCATGGTCACATGACAACTATATCTTATTGGTCACACGATTGCGTGCTCTGCCAGTTTCTCACTCTCACGTTTGTGGTTACTACCGCTGTCTGCCTTATTGTTGTAAACAATGCGGCAAGCATCAAGATTAACGTTCTGCGACGTAAGGTATGTGTTGCCTATGGCGGTATTGTCGGCCTGCGTGCTCCCCCAGCTTTCTCCATTTAGCATTTATTAGGGAGGCCAATCCCATTAGCAGGGGTTGGTAGTAGTTTCGTATTAACAAGAAATGGAGATGCAATTATGACAATATCTATTCTAGCTGCGACGCTGATGGTGGGCGTGGCTAGCGGTCATAGCCAACTAGCACCTGACGACACGACGGTTGTGTTGCAGGGTGTGACGGTAAGCGGACAACGACAGCATGACTTTCAGATGCGCTCGTCACAGTCCACGGTACAAGTGACCCATGACTATCTTCGAGAGCACTTCTCGGGATCGCTAATGCATACCTTGGAGGGCATACCGGGTGTGAAAGCGATGACTATCGGGTCTGGACAGTCGAAGCCGGCGATACGCGGTTTAGGCTACAACCGCATGGTAGTGAGCGAGGACGGCATCAAGCACGAGGGGCAGCAATGGGGCGACGACCATGGCTTGGAGGTTGACCAGTTTGCCGTATATCGGGCCGAGATTGTCAAAGGGCCGGCGGCGCTACTCTACGGCAGCGATGCCATCGGCGGTGTACTCAGTCTCTATACCAATTATGTGCCCACAAGGCCGCTGAGCGGCAGTGTGCAGCTCTTTGGACGCACAAATAACGAACAGATGGGCGTGACGGCAAAATTGGCCCGTCGGCGCGGCAATTGGTATTACAGTGCTAATGCCACGTTGATAGATTATGCTGACTATCGCGTGCCTACAGACAGTATCCAGTATTATAGCTATTGGATACGTCTAAAAGACCGCCGACTACGTAACACGGCGGGCTGTGAGCGCGACGGCAGTATTGTGGTTGGCTATGCCGACTACCGTTTGCATACTAATTTGCGCATCAGCGATTCGTATTTGAAGAGCGGTTTCTTTGCCAATGCTCATGGATTGGAGGTGAGACTCAGCGACATAGACTACGACCGCTCGCGCCGCGACGTGAATCTGCCCTACCAGTGGGTGAATCACCTGAAAGTGCTTAGTCACACCTCGTGGCAGCACGAAGGCCTTCGCCTGGAAGCCAATCTGGCGTGGCAGAACAACCATCGCGAGGAATTGAGCGAGCCAGTGAGCCACGGCTATATGCCACGACCTGATGATGCGCTGGAACGTCGTTTCGTGAAGAACACGCTGACAGCTAACCTCGGTATGCGCCTTGCATTGGGTGAGCAGCATGAGTTGAGCGCGGGTCTAAACAGTGAATATCAGCATAACCGTCGCGGAGGATGGGGATTTATCATTCCTGACTTCGAGACTGCCAGCATTGGTGTCTATGCGATGGACCGCTATGTCCTGAATGAGCGGCTGAAGCTAAACGCAGGTATCAGACTGGATCATGCACATACTCGCATCAGTAGTTATCACGACTGGTTTAAGACACCTATTGCCATCGGTGACTCTGTCTACAAGGAACGTTCAGCAGATGCAGACCGCCGCTTTACGAGTCTCACCTGGTCCGCCGGTGTCAATTATACGGTTGGACATTGGGTGTTCAAGGCCAATGTGGGTAAAAGCTTCCGCATCCCCATACCAAAGGAACTAGGAGCAGATGGCGTGAACTACCACATTTTCCGCTATGAGCGCGGAAATGCAGATCTCGATCCAGAGCAGAGCTACCAATTTGATTTGGGCATCCACTGGGACAATGACGCGGTATGCGTGCAGGTGGATCCCTATGTGAACTATTTCCCTAACTATATATACCTGAATCCTACGGCTCAGTATGTGGAAGGCTTGCAGCTCTACAACTATACCCAGGCCCGTGTGTTGCGCTATGGTGTTGAGGCACAGGCCACATGGACCATTGACGAACATTGGGAGACGGAACTGAAAGGCGAGTACCTTTATGCCGAACAGCGCTCGGGCCAGAAAAAGGGATATACGCTGCCCTTCAGTACACCGTGGTCTTTGGATGCAGGTGTGAAATACTCGTTCAAATGGCATGGCAACAGCTTCGTCGGCCTGAATGCCCACTTTGTGGGAGCGCAGCACAAGATTGTGCCGCCAGAGAAACCTACCGACGGTCATTGGACGCTGAATCTTTTGGCAGGTAAGCAGATAACGATGCGTGGTTGCAAACTTGATGTAGCCTTGCATGCCGACAACCTGCTAAACCGCCGATATTACGACCACACCAGCTATTATCGCCTCATCGATGTTCCCGAACCTGGGCGCAACGTGTCGTTGAAGGTGGGAGTGGAGTTTTAACTAATTGATATTAATAATTTGAAAATTAAAACAAAAGAACAATGAAAAATCTGAAAAATATGAGCCTCATGACGGCTCTCATCACTGTATTTACCCTGAGTTTCACCGCTTGCGGAAATGACGACGAGCAGCCCGCCAAGCCAGTCATCAACCTGACAGAAATAGGGCATGACAACTCAAAACATGTTCATCCTGGTCAAGATTTGCATCTGGAGGGTGACATCGTGGCCCAAGGATTAATCAAGCGTATCGACATTGAAATTCATCAAGAGGAAGGCGGTTCGTACAAAATAAAACAATCGTTCACTGAAGGAAAGTATGTCGGAGTGCGCAACGTAGAATTCCATGAGCACATCGACATCCCTGCCAATGCTCCCATCGGCGAATATCACATGCACTTTACAGTGACCGATCAGTGCGGTCAGCAAACGACGGTTGAAAGCCATCTTGAAATCATCGAGGGCAATGGCGATGAGCACGGTCATCACGACGAATAACAAGAAAATATACTATGACAAGAAAAATAAATCTTTACATCATGCTGCTGTGCGCACTTTGTGCGTGCAGCGGCAACGATGACGTGGCGCAAGACATGCAACAGCCCGTTATCAGCGACCAAGGCATCACTGCCAATCCAATCGACTGCCAGCAGTACCGTCGTGGTGACATTATCCCATTCCACTATCTAATGACCGACGATCAGGAATTAGGAGCCTATAACATCGAGATTCATAACAATTTCGACCATCATAGCCACAGCACTTCGGCGGTGGAATGTCCTATGGACGAGAAAAAAGTGCCGGTGAACCCTTGGGTCTTCAATCAGGACTACTCAATTCCTGCAGGCCAGCGGATTTTTGACGCCCGCATTGACATCCAAATCCCGAGTGACATCGACACTGGTGACTACCACTTTATGGTTCGTCTCACCGATCGTGCAGGCTGGCAACAGCTCCACGCTGTTGCTGTCAAGATAGTGGAGTGAGTTATTTATTTATTCTTAACCAACCTAAAAGCGTTTTCCACATGATCATAGGATCAATGTGGAGTGACGGAAGTTGGAAAGAGCCAGCACGTTGGAGCGTATCTCGCCCCAAGGGCAGCAAGACCATCTCGGCGACTCCTTCTAAGGCAGTGCAAAGATACATTTTCCTTGGGATAAGCATCAAGAATGATGTAAAAGGCCGATTTCTGCATGAATTTCAAGTTGCTTTCATTCTTCAACTGCTATTGTACCAACTATTTTTGGGAGGTTTTGCCGTTCATGTCGCCTGAGTTTTTAATCAAGGTGAAGTAAATCTACTGCAGGCCCTCCATGATCCTGATAATATTGGATGTTGAGTTGATGCCTGCGTACATATTCTTGTAATTGCTCCTTTCGTGCCGCTTCACGGACGTTCTGATTGCTGCTCATGTTCTGAAAGATGTCGTAATGCTTGCCGAAGATGCGCTTGGCACTTGGCAAAAAGGAAGCTCCGTCCGAGGTCTGTTCGAAGGCCGTCGCCACGGGTCTGCCATCCTTTTGCAGAATAGTCATGCAGCCGGAA
The DNA here is from genome assembly GCA_900319895.1 of uncultured Prevotella sp. Lineage (GTDB taxonomy): Bacteria > Bacteroidota > Bacteroidia > Bacteroidales > Bacteroidaceae > Prevotella. The sequence continues at coordinate 5,918 of ONQK01000081.1, forward strand.
TGATTGCCACTGGATACCGTTTTCAGCGTGTCACCAGCAACATTGTACCATGTTACTTGGCAGTCGCACCATACAAGAGTCTTTTCAGCCATCTCTTCCTCAGCCACAATCTGCAGTGTGGGGATGCAAAGTTGCCCCTGCCGGTAGCGTACACCAATCGCCTTTGCCAGATAGTCGCTCATGGCATTGCGCAAGGCTTGCTCCTTACGGTTGATTTCGATGTGACGTATACAGTTCTGCTTGTGACCGTCAAAGTCTGACATCAGCCATTGGCCGCCCACGCATTCCATGTACAATTGGTGCTCCTCAATGTCTGTGTTCTCGTCGAAAGAACCGTCTTCCCACTTTTGGCGCACTTTAATCGTTGCCACGGCATGTGTATCATCAGTCATCTTTACACCAGCCACCTCGTAATCTGCTATCGTTCCACCATTACTTGTCACAAAATAATGCAACCATTCATGATCCATTGCCTCATGTTCCGGCAAGTGATTGAACATTGTGTCCAATACGGCATAGAAATCTGCTGTCATGAAGTCTTTAGCCTGTTCCTGCAACTCATGGTCTGGAATGTATTGGCACAACTCTGCAGCACGCTTGCATAATTGTTCCTCCTTGTTGCCACATGCAGTCATTACTGTCAGGGCTGCAAAAGCGCATAGTATCTTATTCATTGCCATTGTCTTTTTAATTTGTCTTATTCCTCATAATAAAAGGAGTTGATGAAAAATGCTATTCTTGATTGTTCAATCGCATGTTGTTCGACAGAAAATATAAATTCGGCAACAAGTCAAGTTTATTGCCGAATTTATATGAAATATTCATGAAAATGCTTTGTTTTTTAGAATTTGAGAAGTCCATTTTCATGATTTTCAACGGATTGTTATAGTCGAATGAGCGTTGACCCGCTGGTGGACTGTTTGTTTGTCTGCAACTGCACGGCATAAATGCCCTTTGGCAGCATGGAAAGGTCGATGGTGTAGCCCTGAGCGGATGCCACGGGGCTACCGTTGAGGTTGTATACAACCAGTCGAACGTCGGATTTGTCGCGGTCTGCAAACTCGGCAGTGAGAATGTTTCCGTTTAGGCTGAATGTGGCCTTGGCCGGCTGGTGTGTACTGAGGTTGGGAATGCTCGAAGGTATGTCGAGAATGTAAAGCAGTCCTTTGTACACGTCAATCTGCCCGTAGCCATACGTGTTGTTGGGATAGTCGAGCGTCGGGTCTGGCTTTGTGCAGGTATGCGCCAGCACATCCATGATTTGTTCGGTGGTGAGAGTGGGATTGGCTTGCAGCCAAAGTGCTATGGCGCCGGCGACAACGGGCGTGGCCATCGATGTGCCGCTCTGCGCGGTGTAGTAGTAAGTTTTGCCGTTGAAGTTGATCTTGTCTGTCAGTTCCTTGCGGCGACTTTCAGTGATTTCGACATAGCTGTTAAAGGCTGCGTTGATGCTCATTCCCGGTGCTGTGACATCGGGTTTGATGCGCTCGTCGAAGGTCGGT
>ONQK01000068.1 GCA_900319895.1 uncultured Prevotella sp.
CCATGGCCAAGGAACAGCCGCCGGATTTCAGCCATTGTGGCAAAAAAGAATTTGGTATTTCGGATAAAATGCTTACTTTTGCATCCATACACATGATAAGGTCTGAAATGACGATGATTGACGAATATAAAACCATTGACGAGCATGTAGGCGAAGGCTATTACACCGAGAAGCGCAGCAAGTTTCTCGCCTTTGCCCACCATGTCAGGGACGCAGAGGAAGTCAGACAGCTGCTTGACGGCTATCGCAAGAAGTATTACGATGCCCGCCACGTCTGTTACGCCTACATGCTTGGTGCCGGTCGCGCGGAATTCCGCGCCAACGACGACGGGGAGCCTTCAAGCACTGCCGGCAAGCCGATTCTGGGTCAAATCAACTCAAGGGAATTGACGGATGTTCTGGTGGTGGTGGTGCGGTATTATGGCGGTGTAAACCTGGGTACGGGCGGGTTGATTTCAGCCTATCGCGAGGCAGCGGCCTCCGCTCTCGACGATGCCAGGGTGATTCTCCGGCAAGTGGAGGAGGTGGTCAGCTATTCTTTTGTCTATCCGCTGATGAACGATGTGATGCGCATTGTCAAGGAAATGGATGCGCGCATTGTTTCGCAGACCTATGACAACACTTGTGAGATACGTCTTGCCATTCGCCTTTCCGATGCGGAAAAACTTCGTCTTCGTCTGGAAAAGTTGTCGTTTGAATGAAATGTAGGCGTAAACTGGAGTTGAAAAATGGTCGGTGAGGGCTACATTTAATAAATATTATAGAATTTTCGTTTAGTTTTCTGATAAAAATCAGTATCTTTGCACGGCGAAACTGCACATACTTATTATTAGGCTTTAACGTGAGGCAATGATGAAATTTACAGCAAAACAGATATCCGATTTTTTGCAAGGTCGTGTTGAGGGAGATGAGACAGTCGAAGTGAACACGTTTGCCAAGATTGAGGAGGGAAAAGAGGGAGCCATTTCTTTTCTTTCCAATCCTAAATATACGCATTACATCTACGACACGGCATCCAGCATAGTTTTGGTAGACGAATCATTGACTTTGGAGAAGCAGCCGAAAGCCACTTTGATTCGTGTGAAGAATGCTTATGGGTGTGTTGCAAAGCTGTTGCAGCTCTATGATTCGATGAAGCCGCGCAAGACGGGCATCGACCCGCAGGCATTTGTGGCCTCTTCGGCGAAGATTGGCAAGGACTGCTATGTCGGCGCATTTGCCTACATCGGCGACGACGTGGAGCTAGGCGACGGCTGCCAGGTTTATCCCCATGCCGTCATTTATGATCATGCGAAACTGGGTAGCCAGTGTCTGGTCTATCCACATGTGAGTATTTATCATGGCTGCATCTTGGGCAGTCGTGTCATTGTCCATTCCGGTGCGGTCATCGGTGCTGACGGCTTCGGCTTTGTCCCCAATGCAGATGGCTACGACAAGATTCCGCAGATAGGTATTGTGACGATAGAAGATGACGTTGAAATCGGCGCGAACACTTGTATCGACCGTTCAACCATGGGTAGCACCTATGTTCGTCGCGGCGTGAAGTTGGACAATTTGATACAATTGGCCCATAACGTTGAAGTCGGTGCCAATACCGTGATGGCAGCACAGGCAGGCGTGGCGGGCAGCAGCAAGGTGGGCGAGTGGTGCATGTTTGGCGGTCAAGTGGGCGTTGCCGGCCATGTCACGATAGCCGATAAGACCCAAATCGGTGCGCAGGCGGGCATTGCCCACAGCATTCGGCCGGGCTCTGCGCCGCTGATTGGTTCTCCTGCTTTTGAGGCAAGGGAATATTTCAAGTCATACGCCGTTTTTCGTAAGTTGCCAGAGCTTTACGCTCAAATCAATGAATTACAGAAACAGCTTGAAGAGTTTAAAAGAGAAGAAAATATAAAAAACATATAACATGTTGAAGCAGAATACACTGAAAGGAAGTTTTTCACTATGTGGGAAAGGGTTGCATACGGGTTTGAGCCTGACGGTCACTTTCAACCCGGCTCCGGAAAACACAGGTTATAAAATACAACGTATTGATTTAGAGGACCAGCCCATCATTGATGCCGTGGCGGAAAAAGTGGTTGACACCCAGCGCGGAACGGTATTGGCCAACGGCGACGTGCGCGTGTCAACGGTGGAACACGGCTTGGCAGCGCTATATGCACTTGGAGTCGACAACTGCCTGATACAGGTTAACGGCCCCGAATTCCCCATTCTAGACGGCTCGGCAGCCATGTATGTGGATAAGATCAAGAAGGTTGGCATCGAGGAGCAAAACGCCCCCAAAGACTGGTATATCATCCATAAGAAAATCGAGGTGAAAGACGAAGAAACGGGCTCTTGCATCACCATTCTGCCCGATGAAGAGTTTAGCTTGACAACCATGTGCTCGTTTGAGTCGAAATTCATCAACAGCCAGTTCGCCACCCTGGAACGCATTGAGGACTTCGCCGATGAGATTGCCCCGGCGCGCACCTTTGTCTTTGTCCGCGACATTGAGCCGCTGTTGCAAGCCAACTTGATCAAAGGTGGCGATTTGGACAACGCCATCGTCATTTATGAGCGGCAGACCACGCAGGAGAAGCTGGACAAGTTGGCCGACATGCTTGGCGTGGTGCACAAAGATGCCAACGAGTTAGGCTACATACAGCACAAGCCGCTGGTTTGGGAGAACGAATGCACACGCCATAAGCTATTGGACATCATCGGCGACATGGCGCTCATCGGCCGTCCGATAAAAGGACGTATCATTGCAACGCGGCCAGGACACGCCATCAATAACAAGTTCGCCCGCCAAATGCGGAAAATCATTCGCAAGAACGAGGTTCAAGCGCCCATCTACGACCCCAACGAGGAACCTGTAATGGACGTGAACCGCATCCGTGAACTGCTGCCCCACCGTTATCCGATGCAACTGGTTGACAAAATCATCAGCGTTGGCGCCACCCACATTGTCGGCATTAAAAACGTGACGAGCAACGAAGACTTCTTCAACGGTCATTTCCCGGAAGAGCCCGTCATGCCAGGCGTGTTGCAGATTGAAGCGATGGCGCAGTGCGGCGGGCTGTTTATTTTGAACACCGTCGAGGAACCCGAGCGATGGTCTACCTACTTCATGAAAATCAATGACGTGAAATTCCGTCAGAAAGTAGTGCCCGGCGACACCTTGATCTTCAAGGTTGAGCTGCTAGCTCCCTTGCGCCATGGCATCAGCTCGATGAAGGGCTATGTCTTTGTCGGCGACCACATCGTCTCAGAAGCGACCTTCACCGCCCAAATCGTTAAAAACAAGTAAGAGAACGAACATCGCAAATTAATCCGTCATTTATATTTATGAATCAAATCAGTCCGCTGTCTTTCGTGCACCCGGAAGCGAAACTTGGAGAAAATAATGTGATTGGCCCTTTCTGTTTCATCGACAGAAACACGGTTATTGGCGACAACAATCATTTCCAGAACAATGTTACCATCAATTATGGTGCGCGCATTGGCAACGGGAATGAGATTTTGGCGGGCGCAAGCATCTCCACCAAGCCGCAAGACCTGAAATTCAGGGGCGAGGACACGATTTGTGAAATCGGTGACAACAATTCTATCCGAGAAAACGTCACCATCTCCCGTGGAACGGCTGCCAAAGGCACAACAGTTGTGGGCAACAACAACTTGTTGATGGAAAACGTGCATGTCGCCCATGACTGCATCGTCGGAAGCGGCTGTGTCATCGGCAATTCGACAAAGTTCGCCGGCGAGGTCACCGTCGACGACTTTGCCATCATCAGTGCCGCCGTCCTGGTGCACCAGTTCTGCCGCATCGGCAGCTATGTCATGATTCAGGGCGGCTCCCGCTTTTCGATGGATGTCCCGCCGTTCATTATTGCAGGAAAAGAGCCCATTCGCTATGCCGGAATAAACCTGGTCGGGCTGCGCCGTCGCGGATTCACCAATGAAACTATTGAACAGGTGCATGAGGCATACCGCATCATCTATCAAGGCAAGTACACCCGGGCGGAGGCCATCCAACAAATCAGGGAAAAACTTCCGCTGACCCCGGAAATCCAGTATATCATGGACTTTGTTGAAGCTTCCCAGCGCGGTATTATCAAATAATTTTGACGGAACAAGCCCTTTGAAGACGTTAATCGTTATATTAGGCCCTACAGGAGTCGGAAAGACGGAGCTTTGCCTGCGTATTGCCGACTTTTTTCATATTCCCGTCATCAATGCGGACTCCCGACAGATTTTTGCGGAAATTCCCATCGGCACTGCCGCTCCGACCCGGGAGCAACTGGGACGTGTGAGGCATTGTTTTGTGGGAAGTCACCATTTGACCGACTATTACAGCGCTTCTGTTTATGAACAAGAGGTCTTGAAGCTGTTGGAGACCGACGCCGACTTTTTCACAAACCATGACGTGGCATTGATGTCTGGCGGCTCGATGATGTACATAGATGCCGTCTGCAACGGGATAGACGACATTCCAACAGTTGATGGCCCGACGAGGGCGTGGATGAAGGAGCGTTTGGCAGAAGAAGGTTTGCCGGCGTTGCTGCGTGAGCTGAAGTTGCTTGACCCGGAACATTGGGAGACGGTCGACCATAAAAACCCGCGGCGGGTGGTGCATGCACTGGAAATTTGCCACATGACAGGCAAGACCTATACGTCTTTTCGCAAAAATACGATAAAGAAGCGCCCTTTCAACATCTTGAAGATTGGCTTGAACCGTCCTCGCGAGGAGTTGTATGAACGCATCAACCAGCGAGTGGATCAAATGTTGGCAGACGGCTGGTTGGAGGAGGCCCAAAAGGTCTATCCCTTGAAGGGCTTGAACTCATTGAACACTGTCGGCTACAAGGAGCTGTTCGAGTATTTTGACGGACAGGTCTCCTTGGATGAAGCCGTGGAGAAAATCAAAGGCTCGACCCGTCGTTATGCCCGAAAACAGCTTACTTGGTACAAACGCGATGCCGCCGTCCGCTGGTTTGACCCTCGTGAGGAAGATGAAATCCTGTCTTATGTCAATGCTTCGTTGCCGCCAAATGAGTGAATTCATGTATGTGAAGCATTTTTTTGAAGAAAATTCCAATGGTGGATGACAAAAAGGATGACAAAAAAACGGACTTGCAAATAATTTTATTACATTTGTGCCGTTTTAATATTAAAAACAGACATGAAACGAAATACATCGCAACCTTCTCGCAATAAGAGAAAGAACATTTTCCCACGCTTTTTCCAATGGTACAAAGGATTGTTCGCCCCTCGCCGCTCCTGGCTGGCCAAGACGGCGGCCGCCATGGCAACCTTGTTGTGCCTGCTGGTCATGTATCTCGGCATGGTAGACATCAATTTCCTGTGGCTCTTCGGCAAGTCGCCAGGGTATTTTTCCGGCCTGTCGCCGCAAATCAGCCAAGCATCTGAGATTTACAGCGCAGACGGTAAAATGATTGGAAAGTACTTTAACGAGAATCGTACACCAGTCAAGTTTGAAGATGTCAGTGAAAATTTCTGGAAAGCCTTGATCGACACCGAGGACGAGCGATTCTACCGTCATCTGGGGATAGACCCCATCAGCATATTCGGGGCGGTGAAAGATGCTGTCTTGAACAACGATGCGCGCGGTGCCTCGACCATCACGCAGCAGTTGGCGAAAAACATGTTTCGCATGCGCACCAAGTATTCAACGGGAGTCCTGGGCAAGATTCCTGGAGTTAAAATGTTGATTGTCAAGACTAAAGAGTGGATTATCGCCACAAAGCTTGAAACGAAATTCTCCAAGCAGCAGATTCTTGAGATGTATGCCAACACGGTAGACTTTGGCTCCAATGCCTATGGTATTAAAACAGCGTGCAAAACCTATTTCAACACCACGCCCGACAAGCTGACGGTCGAACAGGCGGCGGTGCTGGTGGGCATGTTGAAAGCAACGACTTACTACAACCCGATTTCAAATCCGGACAACAGCCTTAAACGCCGGAATGTGGTGATGATGAACATGGTGAAACACGGCGACATGACGAAAAGTCAATACGATACGCTTAGCGTCAAGCCCATCCGGCTGCAATTCAGTGTGGAGACAAATTATGATGGGCAGGCAAAATATTTCAGAGAGGCAGTTGCCGACTATTTGAAGGACTGGTGCACCGAGAATGGCTACGACTTGTATAATTCCGGCTTGAAAATCTATACCACCATTGATACCCGGATGCAGAAATATGCTGAAAATGCTGCGATAAAGCAAATGCGGCAGGTGCAGCGCAATTTCAACAGCCATTGGGGGAAGCAAGAGCCCTGGCAAGACGAGCAGCATCGCGTGATTCCCGGATTCATTGAGGGCATCGCCAAGCGGCAGCCGTTTTACAAGGCTTTGCAGGCAAAATTCCCCAATGCCCCAGATTCCATCGACTATTACTTGAATAAGCCACATGCGGTGAAACTGTTTGATTATGAAAAGGGAGAGATAGAAAAAGAAATGAGCAGCTTGGACTCCATCCGCTACATGGTTCGGTTCATGCATTGTGGATTTGTGGCAATGGAGCCTCAGACAGGGCATGTAAAGGCGTGGGTCGGAGACATTGACTTCAATTCCTGGAAGTACGACAAGGTCAAAGCCATGCGTCAGCCCGGCTCGACGTTTAAGCTCTTTGTCTACACCGAGGCGATGAACCAGGGCTTGACACCGTGCGACAAGCGCCGTGACGAGTACATAAGCATGGAGGTGTACGATAAATTCAAGAAAGAGATGGTGCAATGGCGTCCTTCAAATGCCAATGGCTATTTCACGGGCGACTCGATACCGTTGAAAGGCGCTTTTGCCCGAAGCATCAATTCGATTGCAGTGAGGCTGGGACAGGAGATGGGCATTAAAAACATCATCAACACAGCACAGGCGATGGGTGTGAGAAGCCCGCTCGACAATGCACCGTCGCTGGCACTGGGATCTTCTGACATGACTTTGTTGGAGGTAGTGAATGCTTACAGCGTGATTGCAAACGATGGCATGGCGCACGAGCCAGTGTTGGTGACCAGGATTTTAGATCATACGGGAAAGGAAATATATGTGGCGCCGCGCGAGCAGACGCAAGCCATACCTTATAAGTCGGCTTTTCTGATGCAGCACATGCTTATGGCAGGCATGCGCGAGCCAGGCGGCACCTCGCAGTCGCTCTGGGGCTATGTGGGTAGTTTCTCCGATTCGGAATTTGGCGGCAAGACCGGTACTTCAAACAATCACTCCGACGCGTGGTTTGTTGCCGTTGCACCAAACATTGTCTGCGGTGCATGGGTCGGTGGGGAATACCGCAGCATCCACTTCAGGACAGGCGCATTGGGGCAGGGCAGCCGCACGGCACTTCCCATCTGTGGCTATTTCTTGCAGTCGCTCCTCTCGGATGCCGCCTTCAAGCATTATCGCGGGAAATTTGCCAAGAGTAAAGACGAGAGTATCACTTATGGCATGTACAATTGCCCGAGTTATTATGAGCGAAAGCCCATAGACTTGGACAGCATCCCTGCCTTTGACCTGGATAATTTCTTGTTTGATGAAAACGGCGAGCCTGTCGACCATTCTGTCTTGGAGAAAGACGAACATCTTGCTCAGCCGCCCGGGACGGAAAATTCGGGGCCGCCGGCAAATCCGGCTCAAGGCAAGAGGAAAAATTCTCCCAATGTGCCTCATGAACAGCCCATTATCTTGGACGAGCTGTAGTTTCTAGAGGGGAGACGGAGCTTTTCTAGCAAGCCGAAGCTTTGGAAGTTAAGCAAAAAGCTTTGGAAATAGGCAGAATGATGGAATCCTTGATTTACGGAGACTGTTTGTGGCGATTTACGAAAGCTATTCAAAGCTATTCGTAGTCGTCGATGACCGCGTTCATGAAATCCATCATGGGCTTAGCCGTCTTGAAGATTTTTTCCATTTGTTCGAGCCAGTTCTTTGACTCAAAAAAATGGTCGGGAACTTGGCACCAGCAACAATAGTCTTTCAGACGCAGATAGTTAAGGTGCTCGTAGTCACGAGGGAATCCGCTTGGCGCATTTTTTAAGCTCGCCAGCCCGAAGCCCTTGTCGGTTTTTTCCCATACGCCATCCCCGGCTTGTCCGAAATATTCGACAAATTCTTTGTTCTCGACAATTTTTCTCCATTCATCGATGTTTGACATGATTTCGTTGCGACAGGAGGTGAGAATATGGGTCGGCAGCCAGTAACTTCCGGTTGCCAGCAGGGAGTTCCCCGGCTCAACATGGATGTAGTAGCCTCCGCGCAGCGCTTTTTTGCCTTTGGCGCAGATGTAAGCCCCAAAATGTCTTTTGTAAGGTGACTTGTCGGGCGAGAATCGGATGTCGCGGTAGAACCGGTAGGTACAGTCTTTTACTTGCAGGTGGCTGATTTCCTCGTCAAAAGTGGCGATGCGGGCAATGGCTTCCGCTATGCCGGCTTCAAATTCCGTCTTGCTTTCGAGATATTGCTGTTTGTGTGCCAAAAACCATTCTCTATTGTTGTTGGCAGCAATTTGTCGTAAAAAATGATGGATGATTTTAGTGTCCATGCCTGGTAATTTTCTTGTTACGGTCTAGGGGGCGTCTGAGCAAATGGCTATACGGAGCCCGTCCCTGATGATTTTTTGTTATAGTTTGGAGTTTTCGAGAACTTTGGGGCAGATTTCTGCAAAGGCACACACGTCGCATTTGGGCTTGCGGCTCGTGCAGACGTATCTTCCGTGGAGTAGCAGCCAGTGGTGCGCTTGGGGGATGTCGTTTGCAGGGATGTTTTTCATGAGTTCCTGCTCAACTTTTAATGGGGTCGTCGCCGTTTTGGGCACCAGCCCCATGCGATGGCTGACCCTGTAGACGTGTGTGTCCACAGCCATTGTATTCTTTCCAAAAGCGACGGCTTGTATGACATTGGCAGTTTTCCTGCCCACGCCCGGCAGTTTTGTCAGTAGAACAGGGTCGCTGGGTACCTCTCCATCAAAGTCTTGGACAAGCATCCTGGACATCTCTACCAAGTGTCTGGCCTTGGCGTTGGGATAGCTCACGCTTTTGATGTACTCGAAAATTTCCTCGGGCTCGGCCTTTGCCATTTTCGAGGCAGTGGGGAAGTCGTGGAACAGTCTCGGGGTAACCTGGTTGATGCGTTTGTCTGTGCATTGTGCGCTGAGCAATGTGGCGACCAATAATTGGAAGACACTGCCGAACTCGAGCTCTGTGGTGACCACGGGCATCTCGTTTCGGAAGTGGTTGATGATGTATTGGTATCGTTCAGATTTTTTCATGTTGAAAAGACGAAAGGGCAGACCCTCGAGCCTGCCCTTTTCTTGTTGGAGTTTTTATTTTTTTTCCAGTTTTTTCTCAGCAGGCTTGTAGGCTTTGTTCAAACCGGCTATAACTTCTTTGGTGATGTCGTAAGAATTGTCTGTGTATAGCAGATTGTCGCCTTGTTTGCTGAAAATGATAGAATATTTTTTGTTCTTGTTGTATTTTGCAAGATAGTGTTGAATGGAGTCGCGCAGTGCGATGTTGTATTTTTCGGTTTCTGCCTGGAACTCGTTGCCCAGCCGTTGTTGCAGCGCGGCCAAGTCGGCGTCTTGTTTTTGCAAGCCGGCCTGCACGCGCTCGGCTTCTTCGCGTGTGTACGCATTTTGCTGCAATTTTTGTTGGAAATTGTTGGCGGCATTTCTCAGGGCTTGTTCTTTTTGACTGATGGTGCGTTGGATGTTTTTCCCTTTTTGTTCCAAGACCTTGGTGAATTCTTTGCAAAATTCGTATTGTGTCATGATGGAATCCACTTCGACGAATGCAATTTTCAACTCTTTGGTCTCGGTCTTAGGTTCTGCTTTTTTGTTTTCTACAGCTTTAGGCGCTTGGTTGCATGATGCGAGCATCATCGCTGCCACACCTAAAATGGCACTTGGTTTCATTAATTGTTTCATTTTTTCTCGATTTATTTTTTATTGTTATTGTCTATTACGCATCAGAATGCTTTTCCCTTTTTCCGGGCTTCCTTGTCCTGCTCAATCACACAGTGTATTCCTTTCTCCTTCAGCGCTTTATTGTCACTGATGTGTTGGGAGGAAAAATGCCCGCCGCGCTTGAGGAGCAACTTGATGCATAAAAGCAGCATGCTTATAGCAATAATTAACAGGGATAACAGCATTATTTTCATCATTTTTTATTAACTTTGCGAGGTCAAACCTGAAGTTACGTTTCAGCCGACAAAGATAAGAATTATTCTTGATAAACATTCAAAAAATAATGTAAATTATGGACAAAAGTAATTTAAAACCAGCTTGCGTTTTCGAACAGTTCGCAAGAATCAATGAAATTCCACGTCCTTCAAAGCACGAAGAGCAGATGATAGAGTTCTTGCGTGAATTCGGGGAAAGCCGTGGATTGAAGACCATTGTAGACGAGACGGGTAACGTCTTGATCCAAAAACCAGCCACACCGGGGTATGAAAATCGGAAAACAGTGATTTTGCAGAGCCACATGGACATGGTTTGTGAGAAATTAGTCGACCTGGACTTTGATTTCCACAAAGATGCCATCCAGACTTACATTGACGGGGAGTGGCTCGCTGCCAAAGGCACTACTTTGGGTGCCGACGACGGCATCGGCGTGGCGATGGAGTTGGCCTTGCTCGACTGCAAGGATGTAGAGCATGGCCCTATCGAGTGCGTCTTTACCGTGGACGAGGAGACCGGGCTCACTGGTGCTGAGGGCATGAAAGCTGGCTTTATGACGGGCGACTGGCTCATCAATCTCGATTCAGAAGACGAAGGGCAAATCTTTGTGAGCTGTGCCGGTGGCATGACCACAGACGCCAGATTCTCTTTTACCAAAGAGGACGCACCTGCCGGCCACTTCTTCATGAAAGCATCGATTAAGGGCTTGGTAGGCGGTCACTCGGGAGATGACATCAATAAGAAACGTGCCAATGCAATCAAGATTTTAACTCGTTTCATCTATAAGGAACAGGAAAAACTTGATGTGAGGATTGCTGAGTTTAATGCAGGGAAGCTTCACAACGCCATTCCGCGCGACGGCATCGTGGTGTTTGCAGTGCCTGCTGCGAAGAAAGAGGAGGTTGTCGCTGACTGGAACATCTTTACCGCAAATGTTGTGGAGGAATTCCATGTGACGGAAAAGTCAATGGACTTCAAGATGGAAAGCGCGGATGCCCAAAAAGTGCTTCCGGCAGAAATCTCCAGGAGAATCATCCAGGCTTTGCAAGCAGTGGACAACGGCATCTTCACCATGTGCCAGGACGAGGCTTTGGCTTGGTTGGTTGAAACCTCCAACAACGTGGCAAGCGTCGTGACGACGGACAATGAGGTGAAAATCGTGTCAAGCCAACGCTCAAATGTGATGAGCAACCTTGAGAATCAGGCCAATACCATCAAGGCTACTTTCCAGCTGGCCGGCGCTGAAATCAAGCAAAAAGACCCGTATCCTGCCTGGAAAATGAATCCTAACAGCAAACTGACAGAAGTGGTTGTTGAAACTTATAAAAAACTGTTTGACAAAGAGCCAAAGGTCTTGGGCATTCACGCAGGCCTTGAGTGCGGATTGTTCTCTGAACGCTATCCGAACATCGACATGGTGTCATTCGGGCCTACCTTGCGCGGCGTCCACTCGCCAGACGAGAGACTTTTGATTCCTACGGTTCAAATGGTTTGGGACCATTTGTTAGAAATCTTGAAGAGTGTACCTGAGAAATAAGAAAAGGGTTTGATACAGAAGAACTTACGCAAATTTCCAGTCAAAAGGCTTTGGCGGAGATTTGCGTAAGTCTTTGAATGGGAACAAGCGATTTTCCCATACAAAAAATACCGTTTCCCGAAGGCTAGGGCAAGGGGGCCGTCGATTCAGGCTCAAGGCTCTATAATGCCGCTATTGAGCCATTGTCTGACAAGTTCTTCCACGTCATTTTGGGCAGTTTTGCGGTCAACTTCGTAATTTTCGGTAAGAATGTCAACCAAAGTCTCTTCCGTAAATGTCTTGTCTATTACTTGCTGCCACAAAAAGGCGGCCGTCTCGTTCATGCTGATGATGTTGCTGAAGTCAATGTTTTCTTTCCCCTCAGCTACTATGATTTGTTCGCCGCAGATGTCGCGCAAGTTGAATCCTTTTTTGATTTTCATGATGATGTTGAGTTAAATGGGGTTGAACATTTTCAGCCAAATTCTTCTGTAGAAAGCCAGGAGGTAGCGCCGGACGGGGTAGAGCTTTGTCCATATCCATGAATAAATCTTCCATTTCATGCCGCTAATAGGGTCGAG
>ONQK01000063.1 GCA_900319895.1 uncultured Prevotella sp.
AAAGGCTGTACGCAAAAACCAAGTCTCTTATGTGGAATTGAGCAAATTCCCGGCCGTCAGCAGAGACCTGGCATTACTGATAGACAAAAGCGTAGAATTTGCACAAATTGAGCAAATCGCGCGGCAGGCAGAACGGAAATTGCTCAAGCGAGTAGAGCTTTTCGACGTTTATGAAGGGAAAAACCTGCCGGAAGGAAAGAAAAGCTATGCCGTCAATTTTATCCTGCAAGATGAGCAGAAAACCATGGGCGACAAGCAAATCGAAGCAATCATGAATAAAATTATAAACAATATTAAAGAACAACTGGGAGCTGAATTGCGATAAAAGCAATTTCTAATCCTCTAAAAAGAAACATTATGGGAAGAGCATTTGAATACCGTAAAGCTGCAAAATTGAAACGATGGGGCCACATGGCTAAAACCTTTACACGCATTGGAAAGCAAATCGCCATCGCTGTAAAAGCCGGCGGGCCAGACCCCGACACAAACCCCTCGCTGCGCGCCATTATAGCCAATGCAAAGCGTGAGAACATGCCGAAAGACAACATCGAGCGCGCCATCAAAAATGCAATGGGAAAAGATCAGAGCGACTACAAGGAAGTGACTTACGAGGGCTACGGACCCCACGGGGTCGCCGTTTTCGTGGAAACACTCACTGACAATACCACACGGACGGTGGGCGACGTACGCTCGGTCTTCAACAAATTCAATGGAAACCTCGGCACACAAGGCTCGCTGTCGTTCCTCTTCGACCACAAGTCCGTGTTTACTTTCAAGAAAAAAGACGGCCTGGACATGGACGAAATGATCCTCGACCTGATCGACTACGGTGTGGAAGACGAGTTCGACGAAGACGAAGAGACTGGGGAAATCACAATTTATGGCGCACCGACAAGCTTCTCGGAAATCCAGCGCCATCTTGAGGAAAATGGATTTGAGGTGACCGGAGCAGAGTTTACACGCATCCCGAATGACCAGAAAGAGGTGTCGCCCGAGGAGCGGGAAGTGCTGGACAAGATGATTGAGAAACTGGAGGAGTTTGACGACGTGCAAACGGTTTACACCAACATGAAGCCCGAGTAAGAACAACTTTGAAGGAAAATTCTCACCCAAGAGAATGCAAAATGCCTGATCGAACAACATTTGACCAGGCATTTTCGTCTCTGGAAAACAAGTTCAGGCAGAACCCGAAAAAATGCCGCCTAATAGTCGTCTTTGGTAAAAGTGACATCCAGCAGAACTTGCTCAGGCCGTCTTTGAGAGTGATAGACATAGCGGATATTGAACCCAGCCTTTTTTTGCTGGCTGAGATAGCCGTAATTCCGAACTCCTTGCCTTAAAGTCTCTATCAGTTCCTCCTCTTGTCTGCCAACCGCATCGGCATCGTCGGCCGTGCCGCAAAGCGTGTACCAATAAGTCATGGTCTTTGTCGATTGGTCAAATGTCAGGCTGTCAGTGCGCTGGTTGTTTTGAACAGGGGTCGGACAATGCCTTCGGGTAAACTCTTGAGCCTCCCTTTCCGTCCTTTTCTCAAGGCTTTCTTGGCAGGCAGCCAAAATAAGCAGGATGCTTAATGTTAGTGAAATCTTTTTCATGTGGAATGAGTGAATCATCTGTTGTATGACTTTTTGTGTGAATCTTGGGCAAAATTATACAAAAAAACTCAAATAGGCAACATCTCAGGATGCTTCGGCGCATTTTTAATCCTCCTTCAATGTCTGTCTTCAAAAATAAAAGCAGAATCCTGCCCAATAAAAAAAAATGCACATTTCGTGTCTGTTTTCAATATTTTTTGCGTAATTTTGCATATTGAAGTCTTTAATTTACGAATCTATAAATGTTGTAAAAATGTTGTGCCTGGCATTGTTAATGCGTTCTTGGTTGGCGTTTTTCGCCACCTTGTCTTCACCGCCAGTGAGTTTTTGACGTTCCGTTATGCTTATGCGCAGTAGCTCTTTTAAAAATTTTCCACTCTAATCATTAAGAAAAAACACATGAAGATTTCCG
>ONQK01000115.1 GCA_900319895.1 uncultured Prevotella sp.
TAAAAAAAATAATCGAGAAAAGGAATTTTTCCGAATTTTTCATGTGAAAATCTCTCATATTTCATGAATTTACAAAGGGTTGCATCCAGTTCTCCATACTGCCAAATGACGAAGATACTGAATAAATGTTGTATTTCCCATTTGTCCGTTAAAAACACCAACGGGGTGAAACAGGGCGGGATGCCTTTGCAGGCTATTTGTATGTTGAAGGTTGCATAAAAATTGATTTTTTGTGAATATTTTTTTATCCTAGTGGCTTTAGTATAATTTTTTTGATAAATATTAGGCTGTTCCATAAATAATTGCTAATTTTGCACTCCGTTATAAAGTTGCGAATATCAGTACAATATAAAACAAAAATAAGTAGAAAACAATGAGAATTTCATTTGAAAATGCCGACAAAGTGAACGGTTTGTTGACCATCACGGTGGAGGAGGCAGACTACAGAGAACTTGTAGAAAAGACGTTGAAAGACTATCGTAAGAAAGTTAATGTGCCGGGATTCCGGCCAGGGCAGGTCCCAATGGGCTTGGTAAAGCGCCAATACGGCACGGCGGTTAAGGCGGAAGAGGTGAACAAGCTCGTGGGCAACGAGATTTATAAATATGTCCAGGAAAACAACATCCGCATGTTGGGTGAACCGATGCCCAATGAAAGCCAGGCACCGGTAGATCTGGAAAACGACGCGGAGATGACTTTTGCCTTTGACATTGCCATCGCCCCCGACTTCAAGATTGACTTGACGGGCAAGGACAAGCTGCCCTATTATCAGATTAAGGTGGACGACAAGTTGATCGACCAACAGGTGGAGGCTTACGCCTCTCGTTCGGGAGAGTATGAGAAAGTCAAGGCCTACAGCGCCACCAAGCACGACATGTTGCGTGGCGATTTGCAGGAACTCGACGAGAATGGCGAGCCCAAGGCAGACGGGATCCGTGTTGAAGGGGCTGTGATGATGCCTGAATATATTAAGGTGAGTGAGCAAAAGAAATTGTTTACCGGTGCGAAATTGAACGGAACGGTGACTTTCAATCCCCGCAAGGCTTATCCGGAAAATGACACCGAAATTTCTTCCTTGTTGAAAATAGACAAGGCTAAAGTCGCGGAATTGACCTCTGACTTTGCCTACAAAATCACGGAAATCAGCCGTTTCAAAAAGGCCGAGGTAGACCAAGCCCTTTTCGACCAAATCTTTGGCGAGGGAAATGTGAAGAGCGAGGAAGAATTCCGCCAGCGTATTGCAGAAGGCATGAAACCGCAATTGGCAGCTGATGCAGACTATAAGTTTTTGCTTGACTTGCGTAAATACTGCGAAAAGAAAGTGGGTGACCTGACCTACCCGGAGGCGATTTTGAAGCGTGTGATGCTCGAGAAAAACAAAGACAGAGGCACAGAATTTGTTGAGAAGAACTTTGAGCAGAGCTTGAACGAATTGTCTTGGCACCTGATCAAGGAACAGCTGGTTGAGGCACAGGGCATAAAAATCGAGCAAGAAGACATTGCCAAAACGGCGAAGGAGTCGGCAAGAGCCCAGTTCGCCCAATATGGCATGACAGCAGTGCCGGAAGAGTATCTCGACAATTATGCTTCGGAAATGATGAAAAAGCGCGAGAATGTAGAGCAGCTGGTCGACCGTGCCCTAGACATAAAATTGGTGGAAAAACTCAAATCGGTGGTTAAATTGACCGAAAAAGAGGTTTCTTTGGACGACTTCAACAAGTTGATGCGAGAATAATTCCCCCCCCTTGCAAAGGGAGCCACATAAATTCTGATACGCACCTTGTCCCAACATCGTGCGTATCGTTTTTGTTTTTAATAAGATTAGAAATACCATTCAAATGAAACGCTATCTGTTCTTTTGTACATTAAGCTACAGCTTCCCAATTCTTCGCCCCTTGCAAACGGAGATCAGGCGGCGAGGCGACGAGGTGGCATGGTTCTTGGAAGACAGCTGTCAAAATCTGTTGTACGAAGACGAGCGGCAGCTCATGACCATCGAAGAGGTGATGGAATACTCGCCCATCGCGGTATTTACGGCAGGCAACTACGTTTACGACTTTTTCCCAGGCGTTAAAGTCGGTGTCTTCCACGGTTATCCCATGCGGAAGCGCATAGAGAAGATTGACGACCATTTCACACTCAGAGGCTGGTTCGATATCTATTGTACACAAGGTGAGAGCAGCACGCCTTATTTTACGATGCTAGCAGAGAAACATCGTTATTTTAAAATCTACGAAACGGGCTGGACCAAGGTCGATTCCTTTTTCGACCCCACTTTGCCGCCCGAACCGGCACGACAGCGGCCAACCATCCTCTATGCCCCGACTTTCACGCGCAGCATCTCGTCGGCCTGGGCGCTCGCAGACACCATCGACCAGCTTGCAGACAAGAAGCCTTGGGACTGGATCATTACTTTCCACCCTAAACTCGATGACCCGGCGCTTGTTCAGCGTTATGAAGACATCGCCGCACACCATCCCAATGTCGAGTTCTCAAAATTGAACAAAGGACTCGAAACATTCCGTCGTACCGACGTTATGCTGTGTGACTCATCAAGCATCATCGTCGAGTATCTAATGCTCGACAAGCCTGTGGTTACCTACCGCAACACGCATCCGGGACCGTTTTTGATAGATGTACAGGAAGTCGGGGATGTCGAAAAAGCTTTGGAAAAAGCCTTCTCGAGGCCTCCGGAATTGTTAAGGGCAATGCACGAATACACCGCCTTCCACGAAGCACACCGTGACGGAAAAAATTCAGCGCGTGTACTTGATGCAGTCAACGATTTCATCGAAAATTGGCAGGGAAAGATACGCAAAAAGCCAGTCAACTTGTTCCGCAAGTTGAAATTGCGTTGGAAATTAAAGTATTTTCATAGGTAAACGACACCAAGCAATACGACACCAACCCGATCAACCAATACGACGAGAATATGAATGAGACGAACTGGACCCTGGGCGCGCGCGA
>ONQK01000067.1 GCA_900319895.1 uncultured Prevotella sp.
GACATGGCTGTCATCATCATCTCAACGCTTCTCTTGCTTGTAGGATTGAGCCTGCAATGGCTACAAGTCGCAACAATCCCTCATTTCGAACTTCTCTGGTATGGACTAACCTACGTCTTGGTCAGTTCGTCAATCATTCGAAATGCCTTTACTGCCATGACACATGGCGATGTTTTTAGTGAATTCATGCTCATGACCATTGCCTCGATCGGCGCATTCTTGTTAGGAGAATATCCGGAAGCCGTGGCTGTCATGCTGCTCTATCGCATAGGAGAATGGCTACAAGAAAAGGCAGTGGCGCGCGCGCACAGGCACATCAAGAATTTGGCACAATTAACACCCGACCTAGCCTATGTCGTATCAGGCGACAAACTCATCACACGTCCACTAAATCAAGTGGCCATCGACGATATTATTGAAGTAAAACCTGGCGGTCGAGTCCCCTTGGACGGTACTTTGACAACACCCCGTGCCTCATTCGACACAAAAGCGCTAACAGGCGAGACATTGCCTCAACACATCGGCTGTGGATGTGAGGTCTTGGCAGGCATGATAAACCTTGAGACCACCATTCAAATGCGGGTGAAACGGGTTGAGGCGGAAAGTACAATTGCACGAATGCAACGGTTGGTGGAAGATGCCACGCAAAAAAAGTCTAAAGGAGAAATCTTCACACGGAAATTTGCAAGAACATACACGCCAATCATAGTCGCATTAGCAGCATTAACCGTCTTGGCCCCCTTTGTATATAGCCTCATCGAGCCCGAATTTGCTTTCCATTTTACTACTTGGCTAAGGCGCTCGTTCATCTTCCTGGTCATCTCGTGCCCATGCGCTTTGGTCATCAGCATACCACTAACATATTTTGGGGGCATCGGCGCAGCCTCAAAACAGGGAATTTTCTTCAAAAGTACGGTTTTTCTGGACATTTGCAACGAAATTGACTGCATTGTATTTGACAAAACAGGGACATTGACGACAGGCAACTTCCAAGTGACTCACCTAAAAGGAGTGACCGAACAAGATGTCCAAACCATGGCAGCCATTGAGCAACACAGCACACACCCTTTGGCAATGGCAATAAAAAAATATGCGGAATCGCAGTCCTGCTCTTCAAAAAACAACGATTCCATCGAAAAAAACAACAATTCTAATGTAACAGAAAGCCGCGCCATCGCGGGAGGATTTGAAGCTAAAGTTAGTCAAGACCATTGGTTGATCGGAAGTCCGTGGATGCTTGAGCAACAAAAAATCGTAGTGCCAGACATGGTGAAAACGACAAAGGAGACAATTGTCGCCTGTGCAAAAAACGGCGATTTCATCGGATATGTACTTTTGGAAGATTTGCCGAAAAACAATCTAAAAACGACGATTTCATCGCTAAAAAAGACAGGGATTGAACAAATGGAAATTCTATCGGGAGACCGCCAGAGCGTCGTCGACAAATTGAAAAAGAATTTAGGGCTGAAAAACGCATTTGGGGATTTATTGCCAGAAGACAAAGTAAGACACGTTGAACAATTGAAACAACAAGGCAAAAAAGTCGCTTTTGTCGGAGATGGCATGAACGACGCACCTGTGCTGGCGGCATCGGACGTGGGCATAGCAATGGGAAAAACGGGGACAGACATGGCAATAGAAGTGGCAGATGTGGTAATCAAGACTGATGAAATTTCAGCAATAGCTAAAACCCTACAAATAGCACGAAAAACAAGAACCATCGTTTGGCAAAACATCCTTTTGGCCATCGGTGTAAAAATGGCAGTGATGATCTTAGGACTATTCGACATCGCAACCCTTTGGAGTGCAGTCTTTGCCGATAGTGGCGTGGCCTTGCTGGCGGTCATTAACACCTTGCGTATCTTCAGAACCAAGACATAAGTTCTTTGCATTTTGGGAGACAGACTGGGCTAAAAAGCCAAAACCAACCAGAATTTTGACTCCAAAAAACTTTTTTTCAAACAGATTTACTATTTTTGCACAAAAGAATATCCCAAAATGCAAGACGAAACAGCCTACATCACAAAACTACAACGCCACTCCATCCGTGCCACAGCCATTCGACTTCTGATTTTGCAGCAAATGCGACGAGGCGACGAAGCTCTTTCGCTCTCGGACCTGGAGCGGCTATTGCCTACAATTGACAAATCCACAATTTCCAGGACCTTGTCACTCTTCCTCCTCCAACGGCTAATACACGCCATTGACGATGGAAGCGGATCATTGAAATATGCACTTTGTGACGAGAGTCTAAGCCATACGGCCACAAGCGAACATACGCATTTTCACTGTGAACACTGCCACCGCACATTTTGCCTTAAACGCATCGCCGCGCCAGTCGTTCCACTGCCCAACGGCTTTCAACTATACAGCATGAATTATGTACTTAAAGGCCTCTGCCCAAGATGCTCAACACAAACCTGATGCGAAATGAACCAATTCAGCATAAAAAATGACATAAAATCATAAAAAAATCACACACCGTTTGCAATTTACAGATTATTATTGTACCTTTGCACCTGGAATTTGTGGGACGTACTACACAATCGGACTTGTAGCTCAGTTGGTTAGAGCAACAGACTCATAATCTGGAGGTCCCTGGTTCAAGCCCAGGCTGGTCCACACTGAAAA
>ONQK01000116.1 GCA_900319895.1 uncultured Prevotella sp.
CTTACTTTCGTGCTCACACCAATGGTGCACTGGCCGGAAACAATGATGACGCTTGACACCACCGCAAAGACGCTCTTCTCAGGCGATGCCTTCGGATGCTTTGGAGCACTCAACGGCGGCATCATCGACTCGGAAATCAACTGCGACAACTGCTGGAAGGAGATGTCGCGCTACTATTCAAACATTGTCGGGAAATACGGCACACCGGTACAAAATGCCCTGAAAAAACTCAATGGCGTGCAACTCGACTACATCTGCTCAACCCACGGCCCGGTTTGGCACGAACACCTTAACAAGGTCATCGGCCTATACGACCAAATGAGCAAATACAAGACAGAAGAAGGCATTGTCATTTGTTACGGAACCATGTACGGCAACACAGAGCGGATGGCCGAATGTATTGCACAGGCTGCCAGCCAGGCGGGCATCAAGAACATCGTCATGCACAATGTGTCCAAGACCCACCACTCGTACATCATCCGCGACGTTTTCCGCTATCGCGGACTGATTGTCGGCGCGCCAACCTACAACACAGGGCTGTACCATGAAATGAACGTCTTGCTGGACGAACTCGCCAACCGCGACATCAAAAATCATTATTTTGGATGGTTCGGCAGCTACGGATGGGCATCAAAAGCTGTAGAAAAGATACAAAAATGGAACGACGAACACCTGCATTTTGAAACAGTAGGTACGCCCGTGGAAATGAAACAAGCCATGAACCCGGAAACTGCACAACAGTGTGCCGCACTAGGGAAAGCCATGGCAGAAAGACTCAAACAAGATCGTTAAACGCTTTCATCGGGTCTGCCTCTTGAGGCTACCCGATGATTTTTATCCAAAAGTCATGAAAAAAATAAAAATCGGCCTCCTGCCACGTGTCCTTTGCGCCATTGTCCTCGGAATTCTCCTGGGCAACCTGCTCCCGCTTCCAGCCGCACAACTTTTTGCCACCTTCAACGCCATCTTCAGCCAGTTTCTCGGCTTCATGATCCCCCTGATCATCGTCGGACTCGTTGCACCAGCCATTGCCGACATCGGGCGCGGAGCAGGCAAACTGCTTTTGATGACCGTCGCCGTGGCATACCTCGACACCATCGTCGCAGGAATCCTCGCCTATGGCACCGGCTCATGGCTCTTCCCAGACATGATTGCCGCTGCCGGCAACCTCACGGCGATGAGTAAGCCAGAAGACGTCGCACCATTTTTCAGCATCAGCATCCCGCCATTACTCGACGTTATGAGCGGGCTGGTCTTCGCCTTCATGAGCGGGCTCGCCATCGCCTATGCAGGACTGCCTACCATGCGCGGCATGTTTTCCGACTTTCGACGACTCGTCGAAATGGTCATCCAAAAAGTCATCATTCCGCTGCTTCCACTCTATATATTCGGCATCTTTCTCTCCATGACCCACAACGGGCAAGTCTATCATATCATGACCGTCTTTGCCAAAATCATCCTCGTGATTTTCGTTTTGCATATCCTCATCCTCATCTACGATTTCGTAATAGCTGGCATGATGATACGCCGTAATCCGTTCCGGCTACTTTGGAACATGCTTCCGGCCTATCTCACCGCATTAGGGACAGCATCGTCTGCAGCTACCATTCCTGTAACTTTGAGACAAAGCGAGAAAAACGGCGTTGACAACGGCGTTGCCGGCTTCACCGTACCACTTTGTGCCACCATCCACATGCCTGGCTCTTCGATGAAAGTCACCGCCTGTGCCCTCACCATCTGCATGCTGGAAGGGCTACCACACGATTTTCCGTTGTTCCTCCATTTCATCCTCTTGCTCGCCATCATCATGGTAGCCGCCCCGGGCGTCCCCGGCGGCGCCATCATGGCTGCCCTCGCCCCCTTGGCATCCATTTTAGGGTTCGACACCGAGGCACAAGCACTGATCATTGCCCTATACATTGCCATGGACAGCTTCGGCACTGCCTGCAATGTCACCAGCGACGGAGCCATCGCCATCATGATGCACAAGCTGCTGGGGAAGCCCTATCCACGACAAACGGAAACTCTTGATACGGAACGCGTTTAAAAATCGCGCAAGTACGCATTGTCTTCAACCCAACAATCATATCACCACATTCTTGCGGTGATATGATTTTCCTTTGTCCCAATGGTTTTTACAGAGGCAAGATGCCACAGATTGCAGAAATTTACTGAACGATCCTCAATTTTGCATATTTAACGCATAAACATCTGATTTTTGGCAAATTCCACACTTTTTGCCTGCACTTGTCGTCAAAATTTCCAGATTTTATATAACTTTGCAAAAATGGATGACAAAAATGAGTATGGGGCATATCCCATCAAGTGACAATAGAAATTAATATCAACGCTTAATTTTTTCTCAGATGAAAAGAACACTTATCCTTACAGCCATGTTAAGTGCAATGGTAACTCTTCATGCACAAGGGATCAAATTCGGTTTGATCGCGGGAGTGGATGTCAGCAACCCCACCAATGGGGCGGAGATGACAAAACTGGGCTACCGGTTCGGCATGAAGGCCGAGTCAGACTTCAGCAACAACACTTTTTTGAACGTCAGCGTCTTGCTGGCTTCAAAAGGCTACAAGACACCGGTATATTATGACGGCGCCGCTCATGGCGGCGGGCTGGCACGTACCAACCCATGCTATGCGGAAGTCCCCATCCATTTTGGCTACAAGCTCCAAACGGGCAATAGCGTCAAACTTTTCGCCGACCTTGGCCCTTATTTCGGCATTGGTATTTTTGGGAAGAGCCTGCATGTGGGGCGAGAGAACACCAGATTTGAACAGGGCAATGTTTTCAAGAATGAGTTGATGAACCGCCTGGACTTTGGCGCAGGTGTTAATATCGGTGCAGAGTTTTGGGGAAAATGCCAAGTCAGTGTAGGCTATGACTGGGGGTTCAAGGATATTGACCACGAGCAATACAGCAATCTCAATAGCAAGAACCGTGTTTTTAAGGTCACGGTGACTTGTTTTCTCTAATATGTTTGTAAGACAAGGGGATGAAACGGGGTAGAAGATTGGTTTTCTTGCCCCGTTTCTGGTATTCTTTGGCGTATTCAGTGCGCACGCCCATCCTATTCCTCTCCTGCAGTTGTCTCCTGTAGTTCAGGATAAGAGATTCGAGCATGATAAATCGACTTCAAACGCTCTATCAGCACTTGTTTAGCCCGTAAGATGTCCTTAAACGTGATGTCGCAATCCACGAAAAAGCCGTCTGCCACCTGGCTGTTTACAATTTTTTCAACCAACTCTGAAATCGACTCGTCCGTATATTCCTTCAACGATCGCGAGGCTGCTTCAACACTGTCTGCCATCATCAGAATCGCCTGCTCGCGCGTCGACGGATTAGGCCCTGGATAGCTGAAGGGCATCGGATCGACCTCCTGTCCCGGATGCTCATTTTTATATGACACATAAAAATATTTTGAGACACCCTCGCCATGATGTGTCAGAATGAAATCCTTGATTACGGTTGGTATATTGTCGTTCTCAGCCAGTCTCAAACCTTCCGTGACATGGCTGACAACCATCCGTGCGCTGCCAATGAGGTCGAGGTTGTTATGAGGGTTCATGCCTGCCTGGTTTTCAGTGAAAAATGCGGGATTGCTCAGTTTCCCGATATCATGGTAGAGAGCTCCTGTACGCACCAAAAGGCTGTCGGCACCGATTTTGTTGGCTATTTCCGCCGCCAAATTGCCTACTACAATGGAATGTTGGAACGTTCCAGGGGCTTCTTCGCTCAATTTGCGCAACAAGCCTCGGTTGGTGTTTGACAATTCTATCAACGTCACGTTCGAGATGAATCCAAACGACTTTTCAACGACATATAACAGCGGATAAACCATCAAAAGCGCAATGCCACTGATGACGAAATACTTGTAGAATCTTGTGTCCAAGCCACTAAAATTGTTGTCTTGTATCAATTGCAACGCAAAGAAAATCAACATTGAGCCCAGCATCACATAAAATGCAGTCTTGAAGACTTGGGAACGGCTGGAGAGCTCACGCAGGGAATAAATGGCAATTTGTCCTGCCACCAGCTGCACAATGATGAATTCGTATTGGTAGCTCACCGCTACGGCACAAATCAAGACGGTGGTCACATGGGTCACAAATGCCGTCCGGCTATCCATGAACACACGCGCGAACATGGGCACGATGGCAAACGGCAAGATGTAGACGTTCAGCAAGTTGTGCTTCATCATCAACGACACCAAAATCGAGAAAATGGTCATCAAGACATATAGCATCAGCAGGCTGCGCCAATTGTTAAAATAGTCTTTTCGGAACAGGTAGAGGTAAAGTGTGAAAAGCAAGACGAGCATGCTGACAAAAATCAGTTGTCCCATGAACGAGGAGGAAATGCCCTGAGCGGTGCCTTGCTTGCCGCTCAACACGCGTTCATACGAGTTGAGGATCCGCTTGGTGTAGGCATTGACGATTTCTCCCCTGTCGATGACTTTTTGCCCTCGGTACACCATCCCCACAGCTGCCGACATGTTCTTCAACTGGTCGTTCAATTCACTTTCATTGCGCAAATGGTCGTTGGTCAAGTTAGGACGGATGTATTCATTAAGGTTGCAGGACTGCAAGATCTCCCGGTGCGCCGCCAATTTCGGGTCATGAAACAACTGTTCATAAGCCGTTATCACTGAAAAGACACATTCAACCTGAAAGCTTTCGACGCTTTTCCCATTGATAACCCGGATGGCGAGGGTCGTGTCCTTCTTCAATTCCGCAAAATCATTGGTCTCTAATATTCCGGTCTTATAAAGCCTGGACAAGCGGTCGGCAATCAACGGGACATAATCTGCCGACAGCCCCTGGATCCCCTCTTTAAAGGCTTCCTTAAATCGTGTGACAGCTTCCTCGCCCACCTGCTTCTGATAGGTGAAATAAGGCTGGAAGACGCTTCTCAGCGAGTCGCGGGTCGCCCTCAACTCCTGTTCGGTTTTATATATCGGGAAGTCGAATTGCGCAATAAACGAGCTATACATCCAAGGGCGGCCGTCATCATAGTAGATTTGCTGCGCCTTTTCACGCGGCAACATCCCAACGATGAAACCTATCGTCCCTAAAATGACGAGTGCACGCATGATCATTTTGTAGACGTAACTTTTCTCACCTAAATTGTGCATAGTCAAATTCACTTGTGGTTATGAATGCGAAGGTAGTAATTTATTTTGAGATGAAGAACATTTCCGCTGAAAAAGAGCGTTTCAAATACCTGGGAAAAGCAGATGCGTCGCGTAGTGTACAGCGACAATCACTCATTCTTCCTGTTGCCAGGCCCTCTTGATGTGCTTTTTGAAGAAAAACACGCCTACTTTTTGGTTTTTAGTCCGATTTTTCATAATTTTGCGGTAATTTCACAAGAATACAACAACTTTCTTGCGAGATGAAATCAACATCGAAATACAAAATCATAAAAAATGGCAATTATAAAATCCGTAAAAGGTCTGACGCCAAAATGGGGGCGCGACTGTTATTTCTCTGAAAACGCTGCAATAGTCGGCGAAGTGACGATGGGCGACGAATGCTCGATATGGTTTAATGCTGTGGTGCGCGGCGACGTAGCCCCCGTGACGATGGGCGACCGCTGCAACGTCCAGGACGGTGCGGTGGTACATGTCACCAACGGAATCGGGCCGACAATTATGGAAAGCGACGTCACTGTCGGGCACAATGCCACCGTACATGCCTGCACATTGCGCAGGGGCTGCCTCATTGGGATGGGTGCCACCGTTTTAGACAACGCAGACATCGGCGAGGGTGCGGTGGTTGCCGCCGGCGCACTGGTTTTGCAAGGTACGAGAATTGGGCCGCACGAAATCTGGGCAGGCGTTCCTGCAAAGTTTGTCAAAAAGACGAGCCTCAACCAAGCAGAATCATACGCCAAACACTATGTCGAATATTCCAAATGGTATTTGGATGAAGAGAAATAAAAACCATATGTGGCAGGAATAAAGGCAGGCTGTTAATCCATTGATTAGCAGCCTGCTTTTATGTCTTCAAACACTTTTTTCACAATGACATCGATGGCCCCCGCATTTTTTCGCACATATCCGCCGGCCTTTTCGCCTGCCAACTGCAAGAACCCGGGCTGGCTGATTATCTTTTGCATCAATTCTCCAAAATCTTGTTCATCTTTTATCTCAAAGCCACCACCGCAATGCTTCAGCTGCTGAATTTCCATAAACCGGCCGTTGTTAGGGCCGAAAATCACCGGGATCTGCCAAACAGCGGCCTCGAGGACATTATGTACACCCGTCCCAAAGCCGCCGCCGATGTAGGCAACGGTTCCATAACGATAAACACTGGACAGCAAGCCGTAACCATCAATAATCAAGTAGTCCGCCTCCTCGGCAAGCGCCGGGGTAGACTTTGAATAACGAACCACCGGGCGCGCCAGCTGCTGTTCAATCTCCTGCAAATGACCTTCGTCAACTACATGCGGAGCCAATATGACTTTCCAACGCTTTTCACCATTGAAATAAGGTATGAAGACCCGCTCGTCTGGCTGCCAACTCGAACCTGCCACAAAAACTCTGGCATCTTTGGCAAAAGCCGACAAAATGGGTAAAGCGCCCACCTTTGAGGCAATCTCCTGCACCCGGTCAAAACGGGTGTCCCCGGAAATCGTCACATTACTGATGCCTATTTCGGCCAACAGCGCACGGCTCTCCTCGTTCTGCACAAAAAAATGCGTAAAACAATGCAACACGCGTGAATAACGGCGGCCATACCACTGGAAAAACACTTGGGTTGGGCGGAATATGCTGCTGACACTGTAGACAGGGATTTGGCGCTGCTTCAAAATATGCAAGTAATTGTACCAAAACTCATATTTGATGAAAAACGCCATGCACGGATGCACTAAGGACAAGAAGCGACGCGCGTTTGACCGCGTGTCCAAAGGCAGATAGCAAATGATGTCAGCACCTTCGTAATTTTTCCTCACCTCATAGCCCGAGGGCGAGAAAAAAGTCAACAGGATTTTATACTCCGGATGTTCCTTCTTCAAATACTCAATCAAAGGGCGCCCCTGCTCAAATTCACCAAGCGAGGCGGCATGCACCCAAATATATTTTGAATGCGCATCAACTTGTTCGCCAAGCACGTCGAAAGCCGCGCGGCCGCCCTTCCACATGAGGCCCGCCTTCTTGTCAAAAAGGCTGTAAATGCGTACGCAAAGTTGATATATTGAGATTAGGATATGATACACAACCTTCGTTTGTCAATCATCAATGTAGTTCATCTATTGCGCGACGTAGACGGCGCAATGTCTCTTCTTTTCCCAAGAAAGCAGAGATGTCGAACATTCCCGGGCCTTTGCCTTCGCCCACCAATGCCAAGCGAAAGGCATTCATCACGTCGCCCAGCTTATATCCCTTTTCTTCGACCCATTTCAGCACAACGGGCTCCTGGCCTTCAATGGAAAAGTCGCTCAGGTTGCTCAGGACATCTGCCAGCTCGCTCATCACCTTGGCAGAGTCTTCCTTCCAACGCTTTTTGACGGTCTTTTCGTCGTAAGAGGTCGGCGGAATAAAGAAAAATGAGCACAAGTCCCACAATTCATTCACAAAATTCACCCTGTCCTTCATCATTGCCACCACCTTGGTCACTCGCTCCAAGGACTCGTCCACGCCGTTATTGGCAACAATGGGCGCAAACAGCTGCGCCATCTCTTCGTTAGACCTCCTCAAAATGTATTCGTGATTGAACCAGATGGCTTTTTGATAATCAAATCGTGCACCGGCTTTCGAGCACTTGCTAATGTCGAATACCTGAACCAGTTCTTCTTTGGTGAACAGCTCTTGTTCCGTGCCGGGATTCCAGCCCAACAGCGCCAAGAAATTGATGACCGCTTCCGGGAAATATCCGCACTCCCTAAAACCGCGCGACACCTCGCCGGTCTTCGGGTCGTTCCATTCCAACGGGAATACGGGGAAGCCAAGGCGGTCGCCGTCGCGCTTCGACAGCTTTCCCTTGCCCTCCGGCTTGAGCAGCAATGGCAGATGGGCAAACTCGGGCATCGTGCCTTTCCACCCAAATGCCTCATACAGCAACACATGCAACGGCGCACTCGGCAACCACTCCTCGCCACGGATGACATGGGTGATTTCCATCAAATGGTCGTCTACGATGTTTGCCAAATGATAGGTGGGCAGCTCGTCGGCGCTTTTGTAGAGCACTTTGTCGTCCAATATATCACTTTTAACCACCACCTTGCCACGAATCATGTCATTGACTTCCACTTCACGCCCGCCGTCAATACGGAAACGCACCACAAACTGCTGGCCGTCCGCAATCAGCCGATCCACTTCTTCGGCGCTCATTGTCAGAGAGTTGCGCATTTGCAAACGCGTCGAGGCATCATATTGGAAATTCTCGTGTGCCGCACGCTTAGCTTCCAGTTCCTCTGGCGTGTCGAAAGCATAATACGCCTTGCCTTCCTCCAGCAATTGCTCTACATAACGTTTGTATATTTTACGACGCTCGCTCTGACGGTACGGGCCGTGCTCGCCGCCAAAAGTGACACCTTCGTCAAACTTGATGCCCAGCCAGCGAAACGAGTCCAAAATATATTCTTCAGCTCCCGGCACGAAGCGGTTGGAGTCAGTGTCTTCAATACGGAATATCAGTTCGCCGTCATGCTGACGTGCGAAAAGATAGTTGTACAATGCCGTACGCACTCCGCCGATATGGAGCGCACCCGTCGGGCTCGGGGCAAAACGAACTCTTACTTTTCTTTCTGACATGAATTCTCTCGTTTTTGAAATTTGGTGCAAAATTAAGCATTTTTTCTAAATTTCACACCTGATACATCGGTTTTTATTTGCCAGACAATAAAGTTGGAGTCCAAAAAGGAAAAAATCTCACATTTTTATACCTTTTTAAGCCTATAATCTGTTGAAATTCAAAGATTTAATCGCCAAAATCCAAAAAAAGCTCTTCAGTACCTAAAAGATTATAGGACTTGCGATGGAAAGGCGTGGCGCCGAATGCCCGGATGGCATCACGATGCTTCTTGGTGGGATAGCCTTTGTTCTTCGCCCAACCGTATTGCGGAAATTCTCTCGCCAGCTCGTTCATGTAGTCGTCCCGGTAGGTTTTTGCCAAGATGCTTGCCGCCGCGATGGAAAGGTATTTCCCGTCGCCCTTGACAATCGGAGTGGAGGGCAGGTTCTGATAGGTTTTAAAACGATTCCCGTCCACGATGATCGCCTCGGGCCGCACCGCCAAGCCGTCCAGGGCACGGTGCATCGCCAGGATAGAGGCGTTAAGGATGTTGATTTTATCAATTTCCTCGGGCGTCACAATGCCTACCGCCCATGCCACAGCATCGCGCTCAATTTGTTCACGAAGCATATAGCGCTGATTTTCAGTCAATTGTTTCGAGTC